>JBAXWU010000130.1:0-3531 GCA_037128235.1 Chitinophagia bacterium
ATTTTCGATACCCCTATTTTTCTAGTGTGGATGTCGGTTTATGTATTGTGGCATTATATTGAATTCACCAATACAGAAGAAATTAAGAAAGTGAGATTGGAAACTATGATTAAAGAGTTGGAATTAAAAACCATTAAATCTCAAATTAATCCTCATTTTATATTTAACGCTTTAAATAGTATTAGGGCCTTAGTAGATGAAGATCCACAAAGAGCAAGACAGGCCATCACGGAGCTAAGTAATATTTTAAGAAGTAGCATTCAAGTGGATAAAGTGGAAATAACAAGTTTGGAAAAAGAACTAGATATCGTAAAGGATTATTTAGCCTTAGAATACATACGTTTTGCAGATAGATTAAAAGTAGTGTATGAAGTAGAGTCAACCACTTTGTCTCATCAAATTCCACCCATGATGTTGCAGACCCTTGTAGAGAATGCCATCAAACATGGGCTAGGCAAGCAACCTGGCGATTGCACTATTAAAATTATTTCTACATTAGAGAACAATAAATTAGTTTTAATTGTGCAAAATACAGGCCTACTTCAACAAGCACAGAAGGATGGTTTTGGTTTGCAAAGTACCAGAGAAAGATTAAATATTTTATATCGTGGCCAAGCCATTTTTGAAATATTTCAATGCGCGCCTAATCAAGTAACAGCTAAATTAGTGATTCCTATTTCTCATTAAATTATTTAACTTATGCCCATAAAAGCCATTATTATAGACGACGAAAGATTAGCTAGAAATGAGTTAAAAAAATTACTAGAGCAACATCCTGAAATAGAAATTATTGATGAGGCTAGTAATGTAGATGAAGGTGTAGAAAAAATTGATTTATCGCATCCCGAATTAATTTTTTTAGATATTCAAATGCCAGGTAAAACCGGCTTTGATTTACTAGCTGAATTGGAGAGAGCCCCTAAAGTAATATTTACCACGGCATATGATGAGTTTGCTTTAAAAGCCTTTGAGGTGAATGCACTAGATTATTTATTAAAGCCAATCGACCCTAAGCGCTTAGCAGACGCCATTCAAAAACTTCAAGCGGAAATTGAATTAGAACGCGCAAGCTTGACGGGCAATACGCGTGGGCCTTTATCGCAGAGCGATCAAGTTTTTGTAAAAGACGGAGAAAAATGTTGGTTCGTTAAACTAGAAGAAATTAGATTGTTTGAAAGTGTAGGCAATTACGCTAAAGTTTATTTTTCTACCAACAAGCCACTTATTTTAAAATCCTTGAACGCTTTAGAGGAAAGGTTGGACGAGCATGTATTTTTCAGGGCCAACCGTAAACATATTATTAACCTACACTGGATTGAAAAGATAGAGCCTTATTTCAATGGAGGCTTATTAGTGGAGTTAAAGGGAGGAGAGAAGATTGAAATTAGCCGCAGACAAACGGTGAAGTTCAAAGAAATGATGAGTTTCTAGTAGTAATTAAGAATAGATTATTTATTCAGGCTATGAATCGCATCAGCCATCGCTTTGATTAAGCTAGGGTCTTTTTCTACTGCATTTCCAATGACAATGATATCGGCACCTGCTTTACAATTTTCTATGGCCTTTTCTGGCGTAGTAATACCACCACCAATAATTAAAGGCGCATGTATATGTTTTGCCACTTCCTGAATCATAGCAGTAGGAATGGCTCTTTGCGCACCACTACCCGCATCCATATATATTAATTGAAGGCCTAGCATTTCTCCTGCCATGGCAGTACATATAGCAATATCGTTCTTATTAGAAGGGATAGGGTTAGTATTAGATATATAAGAAACCGTCGTAGGAGAACCGCCATCAATGAGCATATAACCTACTGACATAATTTCTAAACCACTTTGTCTAATGAAAGGAGCGCTTATTACATGGTGTCCAATAAGTAGTTCCGCATTACGTCCAGAAATTAATGACAAGTATAAAAGCGCATCTGCCTTAGCAGTAATTTGATCTGGAGAACCAGGAAAAAGAATAACTGGAATGCTAGATTGTTTTTTAATGGCAGCCACTGTTGTATCAAGGGTATCGGTTACCACTAAGCTTCCGCCTACAAAAAAATAGTCCACTTTAGACTTTACAGCCAACTCAATGGTTTGGGTTAAACTATCGTTATTGATCTTGTCTGGGTCTATTAATATAGCCAGGGCCTTTTTTGCATTAGCCTTGCCTTCCTGTATAATATTGTATAGAGTATGCTTCATTTCTTAGACCCCCGTAAGGTGCAGCTTTTTTGTTGGAATCCTCAAAATTATCCAATTTAATTATATGTATTGCAATCAATCTCTATTTATTACTAAAAAAACCTAAAATGGGCAGGTTTTTTTTCTAAGAAACTAACACCCCTTGGGGATAATTCATGGAAATCAAGCCGGATAAGCTGTTTAATTTAATCCACATATCTTTTCCACAGCTGTTGATATTTCCATAGCTCTAATATCATCATAGCAATATATTTTCGTATACCCAACAAGGTTTTTGAAAAACCTACTGGGATAACCCACTAACATCCAAAAATAGAACAAAGACCATGGCTACTACAAAAACAAAAAAAGGCTTAGAGTTTTCTCGCCGATTTACTAAAGAGAATGTTTCTCCATTCGATCAATTTGAATACGACTACAGAGATAGCGTTATCAAAAATCCAAACGGAGAAAAAGTATTTGAAATGAACAATGTGGAGGTACCGAAACAGTGGAGTCAAATTGCTACAGATATTCTTGCACAAAAATATTTTAGAAAAGCAGGTGTGCCACAACCAGATGGTTCATTAGGTCGTGAAACAACGGTGAAGCAAGTGGCACATCGTATGGCCAATTGTTGGAGAGTGTGGGGAGAGCGTTATGGTTATTTCGCAACCGAAAAAGATGCGCAAGTATTCTATGAGGAATTAGTATATAGTATATTAAATCAAGCCTGTGTGCCTAACTCGCCACAATGGTTTAATACAGGATTGCATGAGAGCTATGGTATCACTGGTGGCGCACAAGGTCACTACTATGTAGATCCTACAGATAAAAAATTAAAAAGATCAACAAGTGCCTACGAGCGTCCTCAACCACATGCCTGTTTTATATTAAGTGTAAGTGATGATTTAGTGAACGAAGGAGGTATCATGGATTTATGGACAAGAGAAGCAAGAATTTTTAAATATGGTTCTGGAGTAGGAACTAACTTCTCTCAAATTCGTGGAGCCAATGAAAAATTATCTGGTGGTGGTTCATCAAGTGGTTTAATGAGTTTCTTAAAAATTGGTGACCGTGCTGCAGGTGCTATTAAAAGTGGTGGTACAACGCGTCGTGCTGCTAAAATGGTTTGTTTAGATTTAGATCATCCAGAAATAATGGAATTCATTAACTGGAAAGTAAAAGAAGAAGATAAAGTAGCTGCGTTAATTGCTGCTGGTTATGATAATAGTTATGAAGGAGAAGCCTACGCAACAGTGTCTGGCCAAAACTCAAATAACTCTGTACGTATTCCCAATAGCTTCTTTAAAGCATTGTCTGAAAATGGCAACTGGGAATTAAAGGCAAGAAC
>JBAXWU010000131.1:0-3514 GCA_037128235.1 Chitinophagia bacterium
TGATTTATCCATTGTTGATTTATCCATTGTTGATTTATCCATTGTTGATTTATCCATTGCTGACTTGTCCTTGTCCTTCTCCTTGTCAGCACTCTCCATTCCTTCTTTAAAGATGCTTCTAGACATGAGTAAATTTGTCACCACTAAACAAACCAAGAGAATAACAGTCATATTTTTACTAAAGTAATGCATCAATACTCCAACAATTAAGAACACTGCAATAGCATTAAATTTCTTCATCATCAAATAGCCCAAAAGATTTGTAACCGCTAAAATAAGAAGAAAGTATAAAAAATACTTGCTTGTAAATACCCTTTTAACTGACTTTTCAAATTTCATTATATATATAATCTTTAAAAAAAAAATGATTTGCAATTATTATTATAACTTTAATTAACACATATTTATCATGCCCCCAAGAATGAATTTTGAAAACCAAGATTATTTAGAAGCTGAAAGCGAAGAATCTCACACTGATGATGAAGACAATTTTAATGAAGATTATGACGATGAATATTTGCCAGCAGACTCAAATAAATGCTATCTTGCATTATGTGAATTATACAATGGTAAAATTCATGGCTCCAATAATAAATTTATAAATAGTCAGTATCTTGTACTTCAAAGATTTACTAAAAGAGACTTGTTTGAAGAAACACTTACAGGCATTATAAGTAAATATTCACGAGAATATAGAAAACTAGCCTCGCAACCAAACACATGTCATTCCATTATTAGAAATTACAAAAACATTATTTCTAGAGATAATTATATTTCTCCTCAAATTGTTAAATGCTCATATCTTCCAGAAGGTGAATGTGTTGCGGTAATAAAAACAATATGGATAAAATTGATTCAACGCAAATGGAAAACTATTTTTAGTGAAAGACAGCGCATTATTGGAGAACGTTCTCATATAAATAGCATATTTTATAGAGAACTGCATGGAACATGGCCATGCGGCTTAAATGTGTTACCTGGTATTTGTGGAATGTTATCTCAAATGCGAGGATAAAATATAAAATATAAAATATAAAATATAAAATAGCACGTTATTCTTTTAACATTGTATCCAAAATACTTTTGATCTTATTCATTTCATCAAAAATTTCTTTATGCTCTTTTTTTGCATTTTTAAGATCATCCTTACTCATTGTTCTATTTTTAATACCATCTTCTATTACATTATCTATGTGATCTGCAATTATTTTTAATGCCATGTACTCGTCCATTGTTTCCTTAATGACATTTTCAAGGTATAGATTATAGTCTTCTTTTGCGGCTTCCAAGAATTCATTTTTTTGTATTTTTTTATCTAATAATTTTTTTTTTTTTAATAAAAGTCTTTTTTTTGCTTCTATTTGCTTTTCTATTTGATATAAATAACCGTCTCTTTCTGCTAATGTTAAATTCATTATATATCGCGTATATAATAAATATATAATTTATTTTTAACTATAATTAACAGGTATTTTATAATTAAATTTTTTGTAATATTAATTATATAAACAATTAATATTATGCCTGGTTTAAATACAGAAGTAAAGTCATCCGTAAAAATTATTGATAAAATATCAAAATTTAGAAAAGTGGGGTTTAATTTACACCTTTGGACATTTAAATCGCCGGAAATCCGGCGATTTATCAGTCACAAAGGCAACGTTACCTAGGACATTTTCAATGTCCAAAGGTGTAAAACAAAATATTCAAACACTTAAGAAAGAATTAAATAGTATTAAAGGAAAAGGCGGGGGAGACTTACCAGTAAATGAAGATGGTGTAATCATCAGCAAGGATTTTTATTTACAAAATATAAATGAACTTTTAAAAAATATAAAAGACATATTAAGTGAACCAGATATTTTGCCATCCGATGTTATTTCACAATCAAAAGACGAAGCAATTATAGCTCTTTTTACTGCATTAGTACATTATTTTAGGGATCAAAAATATGTAACAGACTTTTCAACGTTTATTGCGGATTACCCCGTTACAAGTGATCCACTTGAGACGCAATTAGCAACAATTTTATCCGATTATTTTATTGAACAATTAAAGCCAACGTCTATTGTTAGTTCTATTGAAGATATGATTAATAAACTAGATAACAATAAACCAGCTAACAATAAATTAGTTTTAATACACATTAAAGCCTTAGTATCATATCTTGAAAAAAGTTTAAATAAACCTTAACTAGAATAATAGTGTAAATAAAACTCGTTTACAATATTATTTTCTATTCATGAGTTGAAAATTTTTGCTGTAATCTATTAATATATTAATATATTAATATATACTATAAATGGCAACCTTTGATTCCGGGGACTTTGTTTACACAATTATAGAAGGTACCTTAAATGTATCTGTTGGCAATAATAACATTGAAATTGTAGAAGCAAACATATCAAGTACAGTTAAAAATCAAGAAGATTCCAATATCTATACAGTTACTAGAATCATAGAAAAAGGATTTAATAACTGTGAAAGTTTAACAAGTGTAACTATTCCTGAAGGAGTAGAAATTATTAGTGAACTCGCATTTGCAAGTTGTTCAGGTTTACAAAGCGTAATCATTCCTGGAACTGTTAAAAGTATTGGCGAAAGCGCATTTGCCGATTGTTCGGGTTTGACAAGTGTAACTATTACTGAAGGTGTAGAAACTATTAGCGCTAGTGCATTTGAAGCTTGTTTAGGTTTAACAAGTGTAATCATTCCTGGAACTGTTAAAAGTATTGGCGAAATCGCATTTGGCGATTGTTCGGGTTTGACAAGTGTAACTATTACTGAAGGTGTTGAAAATATTGGCAATAATGTATTTCAAGATTGTTCCGGTTTACAAAGCGTAATCATTCCTGGAACTGTTAAAAGTATTGGCGAAGACGCATTTTACAAGTGTTCAAGTTTAACAAGTATAAATGTAGATTTTTTAAATAATATGTATTCGTCTTTAGATGGAGTTTTATTTAATAAGAATATGACTGATTTATTATTTTATCCAAATGGAAAAGATTCAGAATTTACAATTCCTAAAAGTGTCATAACTGTTGCCTACGGCGCATTTAGTTTTTGTTTAAATTTAAAAAATATAGGCGTAGATTCTTCAAACAAAGCGTATTCATCTTTAAGTGGTGTTTTATTTAATAAAGAAAAAACGTTGCTAGTAGCTTACCCAAATGCTAAATCTTCAACGTATACTATTCCTAATAGTGTTACAAGTATTGGACAAAGCGCTTTTGGTGGTTGTACCAGTTTAATAAGCGTAATCATTCCTAAAGGTGTTACAAGTATTGGCAATTATGCATTTTTTAATTGTTCAAGTTTAACAAGCGTAACCATTTCTAAAGGAGTAGAAAGTATTGGTGAAGGCGCATTTGAAAGTTGTTCAGGTTTGACAAGTGTAATCATTCCTAAAGGTGTTACAAGTATTGGCAATTATGCATTTTTTAATTGTTCAAGTTTAACAAGCGTAACCATTTCTAAAGGAGTAGAAAGTATTGGTGAAGGCGCATTTGAA
>JBAXWU010000132.1:0-3512 GCA_037128235.1 Chitinophagia bacterium
TATTACTGCATAGCGATTTAATAATTTAGTAATTAAAAAAAATTACTTACCTTTTGGAAGTAAAGTACCTACTCTATTGCAATTCTAAAGCAACAGGTCTATTTATAATTCTTGTAATCTCTATCATTTCTAAGACTCTTATTTAATCATTGAAATGGACTATACTTATATATTATTGGTATAAAGTGGGTAAAATATAGTCATAATTACTAGAGAGTTTCCATCATTAAAAATTTAAAAAAATGAGATGGGACAGAAGCCAAAAAAAATTAAGGGGAACTCCATTAAAGAGACTAGTCCTAAGACAAGAAGACTCTTTTCCTCAGAACAAAAATTAGTAATCATAATGGAAGCTAAACGAGGAGAATGCTCCATAGCAGCGCTGTGCCTGAAAAACGGTATAAAGGAAGCCACTTTTTATAGATGGAATAAAGAGTTTATGGAAGCAGCTAAAAAGAAGCTTTTTTGATTGAAGAGCGTTACGCTAATTAAATCTTAGTATTCTTATTTTTAAATAGATTAGAATATGGAAATAAAGAAGGTGTTCTGCGGATATATTTTTGATAGTTGTCTAAATGACCCCATTTCTGCATCCCTGCAATTTCTAAAATTCTAACACCACTTATATAGACAAGTAAGATATAGGTAAAAATTGGAGAGATTAAAGTAATATACTGCAGGTTTGATAAGGATGAAAAAGACATAATAGAAATCCCCAACCACAATGTAATTTCACCAAAGTAGTTTGGGTGTCTTGAGTAAGACCAAAGTCCATGAGTAATAAATTGATCCTTATTTTTAGGTTTTTTGCGGAATTGGGACTTTTGCCAGTCGGCAATAATCTCTATTACAAAACCGAATATAAAGACAACCATGCCAATATAAAAAAACAAATTTTGAACTACCCCATTTTTGGTTGCAATGGCTGTTAAGGCACACATTGAACATAAAGAAACCCACATTCCTTGTAAAGTCCATGCCATGAAGAATCTTGTTGGGGAGGGTTTAATAGATGCGAACCTTTTATCTTCTCCACTTTTATGAATTCTTATAAATAAGAAGCTACCTAAACGGATTGCCCATATCATGATGAATAAAGCTAATAAAATGCTGCCAATGTTAATATTTATTACGGAGTAACTTTGGAAGCTTACATAACTCAAAATGAATAAATAAGTGGCACTCCCCGTTAGGTCATAGAATTTCTCTGTTTGAAAAAAATAAGCTGGAATAAACAAAAGCCACTGAATAAGAAAGGCAATCAATACAGCTTGCTGAACCACTTGTAGTCCAGTTAAAAGTGCAATACTATACCCAATACAAAAAGCAATGAGGGAAAATAATAAATTAAGTACTGCTTGCTTCATGATCTATAAAATTTTTTTATTAATTAAGTTATAAACAATAAATAAAATTAGATACACTGCTAAATAGACGCGATAGTAATTCCTTGTTTTGAGATAATCTTTATTATCTGGATACATATTACTAAATAAACCTATAATCTCTTTTTTAAATAGAGGTTTAATATTTATTTTCCAATCATCCGTTTGGTAAACAATTTTCCTAAACTTACTCCTAAAATAGGTGCTAGGAATGCTCCAAATAATTAAAATGATAAATATTAATTGCAGCGCTGTCATAAATAAAGATATAAAATATTTAGACCTAATTTGACCCAATATTTTCCTTACATAACAAAGGACTCCAAATTTAACCTAAGTCTTTGATTTGATAACAATACAGCTATATATTGATCAAAGACTCCACAAAAAATACTTATTGGGTGATTTGTTAACAAATTATGAATTAGTTAGCATATAATGAACTTAATCACAATATCTATGTTCTACAAGTATATAAACTATATAAAATGAATATTGTACAAACTGCCATCGCGAATGGCTCATTCGAAACTTTAGTTGCAGCTGTAACAGCTGCTGAACTTGTAGACACATTAAATGGCGCAGGTCCATTTACAGTTTTCGCTCCAGTAGATGCTGCTTTTGCTGCATTACCAGAAGGAACTGTAGCTTCTTTAATCTTACCTGAAAACAAAGAGAAATTACAAAGTATCCTTACCTACCACGTAGTGGCTGGAAAAGTATTATCTAGCGATTTATCTGATGGTATGGAAGCAACAACTGTAAATGGTGCTTCACTTACTATCCATTTAAGAGACGGAAAAGTATTTGTAAACGATGCTGAAGTAGTTATTGCTGATGTGATCACTGACAACGGTGTAGTACATGCAATTAATGCTGTGCTTATTCCTGCATAATTTTAGAATATTATTTTAGAATATTATCGCAGAAAAAAGCCCTCAAATTTTTGAGGGCTTTTTTAATTCTATAAACTCGTATTTTCTAGCTTAAAACATATTAATAATCAGCTTTCTATAAAAATTTATGATTTTATAATATACTATTTTATTATAAATATTGTAATTTAGAAAACAATTACACAACAAATTCTGTTAGACAAATAGAATTAATTTTATGGAAAGAAAAGATTTTTTAGAAAAAGTTGGATTTGGTACTGCTAGCTTGCTAATATTTGGCTGCATGCAGGCTTGTTCAAAAGCAGAGACTGCGGTTGCTGCATCTAGTAATAATAATGGTTCAACAACACCAACAGCACCAAAAACTGTTGATTTTACCATAAATATCTCTGTTGCACCTTACAATGCATTAAATACGGCAGGAGGCTATTATGTTGATGCTGCAAATGGTATCATTATTGCTAGAACATTAAATAATGAATTCATTGCTGTAAGTTCCACTTGTACACACGCTAACGTAACTATTGAATACCAAGGAAACAATAATCGTTTTTACTGTTCTGGTCATGGTTCAACGTTCACAAATGCAGGCGCAGTGTCTAATGGTCCTGCAGCACAAGCTTTAAAACAATATAAAACTGCACTCTCTAATAGTAGCCTTAGGATATACGCTTAAATAAATTGAATCTTATTAACCTCATTAATAAATCGGTGACATTTTGCTGAGACTGTGCCTTTTTCGTAATCTGTAATGCGCAGTTTCACAAAATTATAATGAACATTAATTTCTGGATGATGATCTTGGTTAATAGCAATTTGCATGACTTTATTGGAAAACAAGACCACTTCATTATAGTTATTAAATTTAAAAGTCTTCTCTAGTTTATTGTTTAATTCAGTCCAATCGTTAGTTAACAGGGCTGTATATTCAAACTTTTTTAATTCTTCTAAGGAAATATATTCTAAAGTTTTAATATGTGTAGCCTTTAGTATAATAGGAGGCGCAACACCAGCCTGGTATGCCTCTATCCATCTAGATACACAAAGGCACCATTTATTTCCCTCTACTAGCCCTTTAAAGCCAGTGGGTGGATAATCCATGGTCAAATCATTACCTCTACTTTTTGAAAATTGCAAAAATGTATTGGTCACCACTGCACAAACAGTATGCGTACCCCTATCGTTTGCGCCTGTGTTACAACAGCCATCTCTGTATGCTCCCGTCATGGGG
>JBAXWU010000133.1:0-3498 GCA_037128235.1 Chitinophagia bacterium
CTGACAGCCAATAAAAAAGCCCTGCAAAATGCAAGGCTTTTCTTGAGTGCTCCCCTTTCGCACCAAAGTTGCAGCTTTTTCAAAATAGATTAAATTTAGAAAGTTTTCTATTAGTAAACTTATTATCTTTGTCTTGTGTTTAATATTATCACCCGAAGAACGCTACTTGAATATGCCAAGAAATATCCTATGGCAAGGATTGCGTTATTTGAATGGTATCATGAATTAGTTATATCGGAATTTAAAAGTTTTAATGAACTTAAAAAGGTATATGGAAATATAAGTTTAGTGAGTGATGATAGAGTTGTATTTAATATAATGGGTAATCAATATAGATTAGTAGTAAGGATTGTGTTTGAGTTTAAAGCGATACAGATCAAATGGTTTGGAACACATAGTGACTATGATAAAATAGATGTAACAACAATACAATATAAAAAATAAGGATATGGAATTGAAAATTATAAAGACTAAAAAACAATATGAGCAATACCTTGATTGGGTAGATGTTCAGTTTGAGCATAAGGTTAAATCAAATACCCCGCAAGGTGAAAAGCTACAAGTAGCACTTCTATTAATTAAACAATATGAAGATGCCAACTATCCCATTCCACTTCCAGATCCTATTGATGCCATTAAAGTTAAAATGAATGAGTTAGGATTGAAGAATAAGGATCTTGTAGGTAAAATGGGTAGTAAAGGATACGTTTCTTCTTTACTCAACAAAAAGAAGCCGTTGACCCTGGAGTTAGCTAAGTTGTTTCATCAAGAATTAAATATCCCAGCTGAGGTGTTATTGTCCTAGTTGAACTCCTCTAACCCACTGCTAGCCAATAAAAAAGCCCTGCAAATTGCAAGGCTTTTCTTTTCTGCTCCCCCTCTCCGACTTGAACGGAGGACCCCATCATTAACAGTGATGTGCTCTAACCAACTGAGCTAAGGAGGAGTATTCCTTTTAAGGGTGGCAAAAATAATAAAATTTAGTTAAGAACAAAGCATTAAAACAAAGAAAATGACTGAAAACCAATAAAAAGACCTTCTTCTCTTAGCTCTATAGGATAGGTTTTCAAAAAATAGCCCTCACCGCTTGTATTTCGGCCGTTTTTCATATCAAAACAATATCTATGTAATGGACAAACCACCTGGCCCAAAGGGTTTATATAGCCCTGTGACATGCGCCCACTAGCATGCGGACATTTACTTGCAAAAGCTAAGTAACCTTCCTTCCATTTTGCTAGGGTAATATGCTTGCCTTCTACCTCCAATTCTACCATATTATTTTCAGCCCAGCCTAAGCTTAAGGGCGCATCGGTAATGAATTTCCAGTCCAACTTACTCATTAGGTATAATAAACAGTTTTATAAGGGAATCTTATTTGATACATGTCTCTTACTTTATGTAAAATAACCGTTCTTAATTCTTCAATGTTTTGTTTTTCAATGGCGCTAATAAAAACGGCCTGATTATTGGTAATGCCGTTCCACTTATCTTTTAATTCAATGAGTAAATCTTGTTTGACTTCATCACTCACCCACTCATCAAAATATTTCTCTTTGTATAAATCCATTTTATTGAAAATAGTAATAATAGGTTTATCAAATGCTTTTAATTCTTGTAGTGTTTTATTCACCACACCAATTTGGTCTTCGTACTGCGCATGAGAAACATCTACTACATGAAGTAGTACATCCGCCTCTCTTACTTCATCCAAAGTACTTTTAAAACTTTCTACTAAATGATGTGGTAGCTTTCTAATAAAACCTACAGTGTCACTTAATAAAAAAGGTGTGTTCTCAAAAACTACTTTACGTGTAGTGGTATCAAGGGTAGCGAACAATTTATTTTCAGCAAACACTTCACTCTTGCTTACTAAATTCATAATGGTACTCTTACCTACATTGGTATAGCCCACTAGTGCCACGCGTATAAACTCTCCTCTTTCTTTTCTTTGTGTGAATGCTTGCTTATCAATTTCACCTAACCTTTTGCGAAGTAATGAAATTTTATCTTTTACGATACGACGGTCGGTTTCAATTTCTGTTTCCCCCGGACCTCTTGATCCAATGCCCGCGCCTTGTCTTTCTAAGTGTGTCCACATACCTTTTAAGCGAGGTAATATATATTGGTACTGTGCTAATTCTACTTGTACTTTAGCTTGCGCCGTTCTTGCACGCGCTGCGAATATGTCTAAGATTAAATCACTTCTGTCAATGACTCTGCACTTTACTTCTTTTTCAATATTGGTAATTTGAGAACCCGATAATTCATCATCAAAAATAACTACGTCAATATCTTTCAGTGCCACGTATTGTTTTATTTCTTCTAGCTTACCCTTACCCACAAAAGTTCTAGAGTCGGGATGCGGTAGTCTTTGCTTGAACGATTTTAAAGTTTTAGCGCCCGCTGTCTCCGCTAAAAAAGCTAACTCATCTAAGTATTCATCTACTTGTGCTTCAGTTTGATCTTTCTGTATTAGACTTACTAGTACCGACTTCTCTTCCTTCTTAAATATTTTCTTTTTCTCTATCAACTTTATTGTTTTTACAAAGATAAGCTAATCCAGTAGGTCCATAAAAAAACCCTCCATAAAAGAGGGTTTAGTAAATATTATATTAATAATTATAAGCCACTAATAGTGAAGCCTACAGAAAACTTATTCATCACTGGGCCATAACCATCGCGTAAAACGCCGTTTATTTGATAGCCTAAGTTTAAAGAAAATACGCCATATCCACCTCTTGCTGTTAAAGCAACATCGGTTGCGTTAAAGAAGCGTTTATTTTCTTCTTTCTGAATATATCCCTTACCATTAATTGAGGTACCGGTATTACTTACCATATTCTTTCCTTTAGAATAAGACTTTAATAAAGTACCCAACTTAAAGCCTACTGCAGCTTTCCAAGATGAACCAGGATGTGCAGGATCGCTAAAATATCTTAACTCTACTGGAGCTTCTAAATAAATAGTAGTTACTTTAAATTTAGAAAAGTGATTTGAAAGAGAATCGATATGACGAAAAGGTAAAGTATTCGCAATTGATTTTACATCAACGAAAGTATGGTTGTCGAAGAACATATTACTTGTTCCTACACCTGCTCCAAAAGCTACACTATAATGAGGGTTCGTTGCAAAAGGTTTGTCGTACATAAAGTACAAATTAAAGTGACGGCTGAAACCTCCACCTAATTTAACACTATCGGGGCGGCTTGTCCAAGTATCGCTACCAAATTGGAACATAAAATGGTCGGCTGGGCGGCCTGTAAGGTCTAATTTTTTACTCCCTGTAGTGGCTGCTGTTTGGGCATTTAAAAACATGCCAAAGAATAAAATAGAAACTGCTGATAAAATAACTTTCTTCATGCCGCAAAAATAGCAGAAAAAAAGGGTAGATACCTTTAAAAAAGGTTAAAAATTAGTACTTTTGCCGCCTACATCGAAAGATGCGGGCCTATAGCTCAGTTGGTTAGAGCACCTGACTCATAATCAGGGGGTCCCTGG
>JBAXWU010000134.1:0-3493 GCA_037128235.1 Chitinophagia bacterium
TTTATGCGTGACTATGAAAATGAATCTTATAAATTAGGTATTCCTTTAAGAACAAGACATAATGAAGTAGCCCCTGCTCAATTTGAGTGTGCACCTATATTTGAAGAAGTAAATATTGCGGTTGACCATAACATTTTATTAATGGATGTAATGAGTCGTGTTGCTAAAAGACATCATTTAGTCGTACTACTTCATGAAAAACCATTTGCCGGTATTAACGGAAGTGGTAAACATAATAACTGGAGTTTAGCCACTGACACTGGTGTGAATTTATTAGCACCCGGTAAAACACCTAAGACCAATTTAATGTTCCTGACTTTCTTTGTTAATACCATCAAAGCGGTTCATGATTATGCTGATATTTTAAGAGCCTCTATTGCTTCTGCATCCAATGATTTTAGATTAGGCGCGAACGAAGCCCCTCCTGCTATTATTTCTGTATTCATAGGTGAATACTTAACCAAAGTATTGAACGATGTGGAAAGCCGCGTGGGTACTAAATTTGACGAACAAGATGAAGCCATCTTAAAATTAGATTTACACCGTAGCATTCCTGAATTATTATTAGACAATACCGATCGTAATCGTACTTCTCCATTTGCCTTCACTGGAAATAAGTTTGAATTCCGCGCGGTAGGTTCTACGGCTAACTGTGGTCACCCAATGACTATTTTAAATACCATTGTGGCAGATACTTTAAACAAATTTGCAGCAGAAGTAGATGCCTTAATGGAGAAAGGCGATAAGAAAGAAATTGCTATTATGCAAGTCATTCAAAAATACATTGTCTCTAGTAAAAAGATTTTATTTGAAGGTGATGGTTATAGCGAAGACTGGCATAAAGAAGCAGAGAAAAGAGGCTTGCCTAATTTAAAAACAACGCCGGTTGCATTAGACGCGATGGTGACAGAGAAAGCAAAAAAATTATTTAAAGAAAATAATATTTATTCGCATAGCGAACTGGAAGCGCGTTATGAAATTGAATTGGAGAAGTATATTAAAAAAGTTCAAATTGAAGCGCGTATTATGGGTGACTTGGCCACTAACCATATTATTCCTTCTGCACTTAAATATCAAAACGAGTTATTGAAAAATGTAAGCTTACTGCGTGAAGCGGCCCTACCTGAAAAACTATACAAAGGTCAGTTGGCTTTATTAAAAGATGTAAGCACACATATTCAACAAGTATATGATAATGTAGATGCGATGGTGGAAGCACGTAAAGTAGCCAACAACATTGTAAACTCAAGAGAGAAGGCCATTGAATACGAGGCTAAAGTAAAAGCACAATACTTTGATAAGATTCGCTACCACGTTGATAAATTAGAGCAGTTGGTAGATGATGAGTTATGGACCTTGCCTAAGTACAGAGAATTGTTGTTCTTACGTTAATACTCCCAAAGAGCAAAACCCCAAAGTGATAGAATACAAAAAAGGTCCCGATAATTCGGGACCTTTTTAAAAATCATTGGAGAAAATATTTTAGGCCCTTAATTTTCGAAGAAAAGGGACTAATATATGGTATTCATCAGAGAATTTTTTCGAGCTTTTATATTTATAAAAAAAGCGATGAAAAAATTATTTCATCTTGAACGTTTCCAAGAACTTAGTCGTAAAGTTTCCTTTTCTAAAATCTTCGTTCTGCATTAATTGTAAATGGAAAGGAATAGTTGTGTGCACTCCCTCAATCACATACTCGCTTAAAGCACGATACATCGTATTGATAGCTTCCTCACGGGTTTGCGCCACGGTGATTAATTTACCAATCATAGAATCGTAGTAAGGAGGAATTACATAGCCTGCATATACATGGCTGTCGACACGCACACCATGTCCGCCTGGGGTATGGAGTACTGTTATTTTTCCTGGTGAAGGTCTAAAATCGTTATAAGGGTCTTCTGCATTGATACGACATTCGATAGCGTGCAATTGTGGTTCGTAATTGCGACCTGATATTTTTTCACCTGCCGCAATTTTTATTTGCTCTTTAATTAAATCATAGCTTACTACTTCTTCGGTAACGCAGTGTTCTACTTGAATACGCGTATTCATTTCCATGAAATAAAAATTACGATTCTTATCTACTAAAAATTCTACTGTACCTACACTCTCGTAATTAATAGCGCTTGCTGCTTTAATAGCCGCCTCCCCCATACGTTGACGCAATTCCGGAGTCATAAATGGAGAAGGAGATTCTTCTACTAATTTCTGATGTCTTCTTTGAATAGAACAATCTCGCTCACTTAAATGACAAACATTTCCGTATTGGTCTCCTGCAACTTGTATTTCTATATGTCTTGGTTCTTCCACAAATTTCTCCATGTACAAACCATCATTTTTAAAACTTGCCCCTGCTTCCATTTTAGCTGCATCATACGCTTTTTCAATTTCACCTTCATTCCATACCACACGCATTCCTTTACCTCCACCCCCTGCAGTGGCTTTAATAATAACAGGGTATCCAATTTCTTTAGCTAATTTTTTGGCTGCCGATACATTTTCTAACAAACCTTCTCCACCCGGCACCACAGGGACCCCTGCTTTAATCATGGTTTCTTTGGCAGTAATTTTATCACCCATGCTATTAATCATATCAGGTGTTGGCCCAATAAATTTAATACCATGGTCGGCACATATTTGTGCAAACTTTGCATTCTCTGCTAAAAAACCATAACCTGGATGCACTGCATCAGCATTGGTAATTTCACAGGCTGCCATGATATGTGGAATATTTAAATAGGATTCTTGTCCTTTGGGACCCCCTATACAAACTGCTTCATCTGCAAATTTTACGTGCAAACTATCTTTATCTGCAGTTGAATAAACGGCCACTGTTTTAATGCCCATTTCTCTACAGGTTCTAATAATACGTAAAGCAATTTCGCCACGATTGGCTATCAAAATCTTTTTGAACATTTTTCTGAATTAAAATTTGAAAATGGATGAGGTTTATTCTGGTTGAACCAAGAATAAAGGTTGGTCATACTCCACTGGGCTGGCATCATCTACCAAAATTTTCACAATGGTTCCTTTGACTTCACTTTCAATCTCATTGAAAAGTTTCATCGCTTCAATAATGCAAACCACTTTACCTACAGCAACTGCTGTTCCTTCCTCGGCCATAAGTGGTTTATCAGGTGATGCTCTTCTATAAAAAGTTCCAATCATTGGACTTTTGATGGTCAATAAATTAGTGGCTACTGGGGCAGCTGTAGCGATTGGAGCAGCAGGACCACCTGCAGAAGGAGCAGCCATTGCTACTGGAGCTGCAGCATAAGTTGTTGCAGGCACCGAGCTTACTGTTACATGCTCTTCTTTTTGCTTGATAGTTACTTTACCGTCTTTATCTTCGATGCTTATCTCTCCGATATTACTCTTGTTAACTACCTTAATTAAATCGTGAATTTGTTTCAAGTCCATGTTTAGCAATTTTGGGTAAAAATGGGCTTTTTTTATGAATTTTCGCGAAAAAAAGGGCTTTTTTTATTAAAAA
>JBAXWU010000135.1:0-3462 GCA_037128235.1 Chitinophagia bacterium
AAGTTAAAAGAAGGGGATGGTAAAAAAACAATATTAAGTGGTGTGCCTAATAGTTTACCTTCTATGGTAAAAGCTTTAAGAATACAAGAAAAAGTAAAACAAGTAGGTTTTGAGTGGGAGAATAAAGAACAGGTTTGGGATAAGGTAAATGAGGAGATAGGAGAATTACAACATGAAATATCCCAAAATGACCATGAAAAAATGGAAGACGAGTTAGGGGATGTATTTTTTAGCCTCATCAATTATGCTCGTTTTCTAAAAATTGACCCAGAGACTGCCCTTGAGAAAACAAATAAGAAGTTTAAACATCGATTTGAACTAATGGAAACCTATGCCAAGGACAATGGTTTAGACTTAGCTTCCCTAAGTCTAGCTGAAAAAGAGGCCATTTGGCAAAAGATGAAATAAAATTAAAAGCCCCCGAATTAACGAGGGCTTTTTTCTACCACCTAACTCAACCAAAAAAATTATTTTATACTAAGGCTTTGCTTATTCATTCAAATTTAAAATAAAGGCGTAGTTACCAAAATAACCAGGGTAGACTCCAGAAATTTTTACACTACTTGAATTAGCTTTCTTCAAAGCCTCATAAAACTCTTCTACAGTATTCACTGGTTCTTCGTTTACATGAGTAATCACAAAGCCTTTTTCAATTCTGCTTTTACCAATAATACCAGTTCCTAATTCTTTAATTAAAACGCCGCCTTCTAAGTCGTTCTTTTCAGCAGTGGCTTTATCAATGGTTTCTAATTTACCGCCTAGTTTTTCAGCCGCCTTAGAGCTTTTTACTAAGTCCGTAGTTCCTAATTTGGCTTTTAAGGTTACTTCCATGGTCATATCCTTGCCTTCACGCTTTATCACTAAATTCATTTTATCTCCTGGCTTATAACGAGAAACTTGTTCTTGTAATTCAGGAGAAGTTTTTACAGCTACTCCATTTATTTTTATAAGTACATCTCCTTTTTTGATACCCGCAGCTTTAGCGGCACCTCCGTCTAATACATCAGAAATTAAAATACCATCTCCTTCTTTATACTTTGTATTCAATTCTTCTAATATCTTCTTTAACTCTTCATCAGACAATCCGTCTTTAGGATAGCTGATGCCTAAATAAGCTCTTTGTACCGTTCCATATTTTACAATATCAGTCACTACCTTTTTAACAATGTTTACAGGAATGGCATAAGCATAACCTGCATAAGAACCAGTAGGAGAGGCTATTGCAGAGTTAATACCTACAAGTTCACCGCTTGTATTTACTAAGGCACCACCGCTATTGCCTTGGTTCACTGCAGCATCTGTTTGTAAAAATGATTCTACAGGTTTGTCGCTCTGTCTTGAATTAATATCAATAGAACGGTTTTTCGCACTAATAATACCTGCTGTAATAGTTACATCTAAATTTAAAGGATAACCAATAGCAAGTACCCACTGTCCTAATTTAATTTCATCGCTATTTCCATATACTAAATAAGGCAAACTACTTGCTTCAATTTTTATTACCGCTATATCGCTGCTTGCATCAACGCCAATAACTTTAGCTTTATAGGTTTTCTTATTCGTTAAGGTTACATTAATTTCATCGGCACCACTTACTACGTGGTTATTGGTGACTATGTATCCGTCTGCAGTAATTAATACACCACTTCCACTTGCTCTTTGCTCTGGTTGCATTCTTGGACCACCAAAAAAATCGCCAAACGTATCATCATCTCCAAATAAATCACCAAAGGGGTTTCTTTGTCTTCTTTGATTACTGCTCTCTACTTTTTTGGCGTTGGTCTTTGTTTTAATATGTACTACTGCAGGGGCGGCTGCATTGGCAGCAGGGGTAAAGTCAACAGTGCTAGCCGGTGCACTACCATTAAAAAAACTGGCATAATTAGCAGGCAGTTTACCATCTGTTTCAAAACTTGAATTGGACGATGAAATTTTTCCATAAGCCCACATACTTGCCATGGTAGTAATGGCGCTAATACCCATAATGGCTGCTACATTTTTTAAGTTCATATTCATGCTTTTATTTTTATAGTAAAAATTAGGTTCTACTTACACTTTACAAATTTGATACCAATTCAGGTACAAATTAACGAAGCTGAAATTTTGTCACAAAACCATTTAAGCATCTTTAACAAAATATTTACGAAAATGTTCGTTTTTAATGAATTGTACTCAAAAATTCAAGGGTATCTACGCCATCGGCATAGTCTGAAAGTTTTGGTTTTTGAGGCCCTCCAAAAGGAATTCCAGTTAATCCAACAATACATTGAATTTCACTGCTGTCAATAGTAGGTAGTTTGCCTGGGGTATAAAACTGGTAGTGAATTTGAGAGAGAGCCGCAAAAGGAGAAATGTTCTCACTTAATAATATACCGCCAGTATCCATGTAAAATTGACGGTTCATCATTAGCAAGGCTAACTGGTAGTCATAATTATGTTTGTACTTATGTTCGTCCCCTAAATAGTTATATTTTTTCATGGCATCTAGTAAGGGTATAAAATCGTAGCCCTCGGGCACCCAAATTTGTGTCACATTTCTGCAACCCATTCCAAAATACAGCAGCATATCGTCCGCTAGTAAATCAAGTTCAGCCTTGGTCTCTTGTCCATTTAAAATGGCAATAGAGGTTTTATTCTTTCTAATAATATGTGGGTATTTGCCAAAGTATTGTTCAAAATAGCGGCCGGTATTATTACTGCCTGTGGCAATATAGGCATCGCAGTTTTTAAGCTGCTCTTGTTCTATAATTAAGTCTTGAAAGGCCGGGTTAATTTCAATAAGGGATTCAATCACATACTTTATAAGTATGGTATCTTTTGAGGAAAGTTTTACAACAGCAGTATGCCCTGCTATTAAAGTACTAAGTAAATCGTGAAAACCAACGAGCGGAATATTACCCGCCATTACTATGCCTACCTTTTTTCCAGTGGGTGCATTGGATAGGGAAGGATACCTATTCGCCCAGTGTTTTAGGGCCTCTAAGGATAGAAAAGATTGCTTAATTTGACTTGTAGCATGATCCATGAAAACTGGTAAAAACCAAGAATTTTGTTGAAAAGCCTTTTGTTTAGCCAATTGGAAGGCCTCATTTTTGGGATCAAAAAAGGTCTCGCCTAAGGTAAAAAAATGCTCAATTCTTGCTTGTAAGTTCATGCTTGTTCTTTATATTTGTGATGCAAAATTACGTTACTAATTTTTAAATAATTTTTTATGGCTATCAAAATTACGGATGAATGTATTAACTGCGGTGCTTGTGAACCAGAATGTCCAAATAACGCTATCTACGAAGGTGGTGTAGAATGGGCTGTTGCCGATGGTACAACCGTTAAAGGTGCTTTCACTTTATTAGACGGATCTTCAGTAGATGCTGCACAAAGAATTGCGCCAGTAGCTGCCGATACCTATTATATTACACCCAATAAGTGTACAGAGTGTCAAGGTTTCCACGAAGAGCCTCAGTG
>JBAXWU010000136.1:0-3402 GCA_037128235.1 Chitinophagia bacterium
TACCACGTTGCTTTTCTTCAGGAGCATTGTCAATCTGATCATAAGCAATAGGCTTATTGATGCTGCTTGGTAGTCTTTTAGCAAGTACTGTAGTAATTGCTGCTGTTAGTGTTGTTTTACCATGGTCAACGTGTCCCATTGTTCCAACGTTTACATGAGGTTTACTTCTGTCAAAATTTTCTGCCATTACTTTTATGACTCCTAAATTAAAGATTGATAATTTATATAAATCCAGTACAAATTAAATAAAATGTACGTGTTACCTGACTAGTATAGAGAATAAGTCGTTATTTGTAAAGTGTTATTTAGCTTATTGGGCTATTACTATGTGTTTTGGATTATACTCAAATACTTATGATTACTATGGAACGAATTTAAGATAATAATTTCCACAAGAATCATAGTTCTAGGACACATATAGATATTAATCATCTATTTAGGATATAAATTAATACAAATAATCCAATAGCACAATCACAGATTGTAAATATGAGAATCGATTGCATATTAATCTTTTTAATCCTGATGATTTTTTCAGCTGGACTAGCCTTGAAAATAATTCTAGATATAAGTCTAGAAAGGAGAAATAGTAGAAGTCCATATCTTGCTAGTGTATGTAATGTATCGTTGCCCCAAGTATTTATCATTTTAGTCTGAATTAATATAAAAGTAGAAATGAATACTAATAGAGAAATTATAATACCATCGACTAAAAATCCGAAAAAATAGTTAGCTGCATTTATTTTACTGCCAGTTTCTGAATTTAATTCCTTCGATTGATTATTTTTGGCCGATTGTGGAATATTACTCCTTAATTTACTTATTCGCATTAAAATGAGTATGATAATCGATATAATTCCAGCAATAAAGATTACCCCAAATATTGCCATAACTAATCCAAATCTCCAGCCAATTTCTAAAGTCATTATTTATAAGTCCCTTTTAATTATTGCCCTAATTCTGGCTTTTTATCTTTTCAGCATCTGCGTTAAGTTTAACGATTTGTCCGTGAATTATTGATTTTCCCTGTAGCTGAGCAGTAACATCCGTTCCACTAATGGAAATTAAAGTACCTGAGGCAGCTATAAGACCATTTGAATCAGTATAAAGTGAAGCTGCATTATTAGTGTTAATATCAGTTATTGAATTTGACATATAAGTTCTTAGACTAGACAGGGCTGTAATTAATTTACTATTCAATGAGACTAAATCAGCGGGGGGTGTCAGTTTTTTATATGCAGCAATAACAGTGTCTAATCCTTGGACGTCAGTTTTATATAATTCTGCTATTTGAGCTGGGCTTGTAGCTGACGCAGATTGGTCGAGAGAAGTTAATACTGCTCCCATACCGGCCTGTATCTTCTCAGTTTGTTGTGCGTATGTAGATAGTGCCTGGTAATCTTTTAGGAATGCATATGAGTCACTAATATATATCGACATTGAAGTTTGTGAGTTCTTAAGCTTTTTTCCTGATCCGAACAAAGTAGCCCCGGGTAGAATTAATGGCTTATTATCATCTGATAGTTTATTGGTAAGAATTACTGCCTTAGTAATATTTGGATTTATATAAGCAAAGTCATTAGTATCGCTATCTGAAGTTGTGGTATTGCTTGTCCAAACAGGCCTATTAAATGATTCTGCCACGACCTTCATTTGTTCACCCTGATTAGTAAATGCTGGTACAATATTTTTCTTATAATTAGTGCCGACGTTATTTTGGTAAACATACCCGCCTATACTCACTGTTACAATTAAAACCATTATAATTATTAGAGCCTCAACGTGTGCAAAGCCTTTGTTATCTTTTAATTTATTAATTTTCATATTTACATCCTATATAGTTATTATGTTTAGATCTTAAGTGAGAGTATGTACTTATATATGGAAATAGCAAGGAAATAAAAAAACCCCTAGTCATTCATATTGATTCCTAGGGGTTAAATTAATTAATTTTATTTTTAAGAGTTGCTGTCTTTATTTTTCTCTCTTAGCTATTATGCTCTCAATAAAGATCAATTTAGGTTATCACAGTTCTTGGCCTAGGTTAGAAATTGATTATAGAAAACTAATGAGCAAATTCTAGATCAATTTTTTTAGCTGCTTTCTCTACCCAATCATATATCTGTGTCAATTGATGAGACATTACTAGTCTTTCATAGATGGTAATTGTTCATACGCTTAGCTCAGAATCCTATCAGATTTTAATTAGCTGGTTTTAACTATATCCTATATTTCAACAGTAAGTTTTACACCAGTAGCTTCAGCAATCTGCAGAATAGCATCTCTAAGTTTGTCTATTTGATGAGACATGAATTTCATCTCATTATGATAATCCCTGACTTGTGCACTCAATTCACCAATCGCACCTCTAATGTCAGTCAATTCATCGTGTACAGTATCGAATTTTTTGTCCATTTCGTTAAAACGTTTTTCGACATATTTGAATAGTTTATTAAATTCATCTTCACTCATATTAATATTATACTCTAAGTCATTCTTTGCGGTAAATTAAAATGACCACCTACTTTCATAGATGGTCAAAAAGATTATGCTTAGCTCGGGTTCCAGTAAGATTTAGAACCATTTAGTTTGCATTGTTGAAGTTATTTAAACTTTTTTAAGATGCCTGTTCTAGTGCTGTAATTCGGATGTCATGCAACCCTAAATCTTTATTAGTCTCAGCAACCGCAATCTTAATGGTTTTAATGTCATCTGCAACATCTTGAAGCTCATCTTTATTTGCAAGACTGCCAACGGTTTTTTGTATTTGGCCAACTGCTTCCAATACAGCTTTATTCTGGTCGCGAATATCTTCTAACAATATGCTCATATAATTATTGTCACTACTCATAATTTTATTATACTCCAACTTTGCCAGCCCGATAAAATTAATGACCACCTACTTTCATAGATGGTCATTGTTATTGTACTTGACTCGGGCATGAGTCAGATTCTAGAACTATTCAGTACTAACGAATCATTAACAGTTTGTAATTTGATTTATACCTTTCTGGTCGGATGCTCTAAAAAAGTTTCCAGGATATATAGTAAAATAGCGACCAGCTATTCCTACCCAAGGAGATATTCCTATCCATACAATATCTTTATTCGCCACAGACATGTATATAGTCACGGTTGCAACAGTACCTGCGTAGTAAGCATTTGAAGTTGTGCGCTGAGATGAAATTAAAGTTATTCCGTTCTGGTCATATATATCATACCCATATGCTGGTGTAGAAGCTTCTTTTGTGACTAACACCTTAACGGCATAAAAACCACCCCAAGCAGAATTATATGTTTTACATGCTGAAACCTTAACCGGCCATCCCGGCCCAATAGTAGTATATCCCCCAGCATGAGCAGTGCTCTTACTAGCAGTCTTCTTGTTTTGATTCTGATAGA
>JBAXWU010000137.1:0-3240 GCA_037128235.1 Chitinophagia bacterium
GTACTTATAAAAGCATTGGCTTTACTAGGCACGGGGGTAGTTAATATATTCACCACGCCTCCGATGGCTTCAGCACCATAGAGGGCGGAGGCAGGGCCTTTAATAATTTCAATGCTATGAATATTGCTGCTATTCATTTCAATAAGGGCATTGCTGCTAAATAAGCCGCTAGTTCTAATGGGCATGCCATCTTCTAAATATAAATAAAGGCCTTTTAAGGAAATAGGTTGTCTAATGGACATCATATGTTGTTCATTGCCAATGGTGGGCATATACACACCACTTACTTTATTCAATAAAAAATCAATTCTTTGTGCTTTCGCTTCATCAATCGTTTTTGGAGATAGAATGGAAATAGCCACAGGCGATTCTATTCTTTTTTCTTTCAACTTATTGGCAGACACCACAATAGTAGTCAATTGGGTATAGCTTGTATCCTGTCCAGATGCAGCGGCCATAGCAAAAACTAAAATTCCCAGCATAAATTTTCTTAAAAAAACCATATTTGCAAATTTAGTAGTTAATTTAGTTATTCGATTTTTCGTTGAACCTATTTTATCATAATTCAAATTTATCCGATGCGTAAAATTTTATACATACTCGTATTACAGTTATTGGTAGGCGCTAATTTTATGACTGCTACTGCCCAAGTGAAAACTATGCGAGCGCAAGCAAGTATTGTCAATGAATTATTAGCAGATCGATTTAATAATTTACTACCCTCTTTAATGGATCGTGCCAATATGGATTGCTGGGTCATTATAACAAGAGAGTATAACGAAGACCCGATTTTAAGAACCATGCTGCCAGCAGAGTGGATAGCAGCGCGTCGTAGAACTATGCTCGTTTTTTATAGAAACAAAGAAAAAAATACGGTTGAAAAGTATGCAGTGGCCAGGTATGCAGTGGGCACAGAAATTGCTGCAGCCTGGGATGTAGCCGCTTTTCCTAATCAATGGGATGCATTGACTGCTTTATTAAGAAAGCTAAATCCTAATAAAATTGCCATTAATACATCCGCCGACTATGGACATGCCGATGGCTTAGATCATACAGAGTATCTAGAATTCATGCAAAGCCTAAATGCAAGTGAGCAAGCAAAAATAGTTTCGGCAGAACCTTTAGGGGTGAGTTGGTTAGAAACTAGAACAGCCAAAGAAATGCAATTGTATCCAAGCTTATTAAAAATTACGCATGCTATTATTAAGGAAGGTTTTAGTAATAAAGTGATAAAGCCTAATGTAACTACTACGCAGGACTTGGTTTGGTGGTTTAGACAAAAATTAAGCGATAATGGGCTTATTACATGGTTTCATCCTTCTATCGAAATTCAAAGAAGAGTAAGTAATGAAAAAGATGAGGTAATAAGACCAGGCGATTTTTTACACGTCGATTTTGGTATTACCTATTTAAGATTAAATTCAGATGTACAAGAGCAGGCCTATGTTTTACTTCCTACAGAAAAAGAAGTACCTGCTGCCTTGCAAGCGGCCTTTACAAAGACCAATCAATTACAAGATTTTTTAACCAATGAATTTGCACTAGGCAAATCAGGTAATGAAATTTTAAAGCAAGCCTTAACCAATGCAAAGGCTGCAGGCATTAACCCTAGTATATACACGCATCCTATAGGATTTCATGGCCACGCAGCAGGCACTACTATTGGCATGTGGGATTTTCAAAATGGGGTTCCAGGTTCTGGCGATTATACCATGAAGGCCAATACTTGTTATTCCATTGAATTAAATGCTACGCATACATTGGCAGGTTGGGATAAGCCGCTGAGAGTAGCACTAGAACAGAACGGTTATTTTAATGGAATGCGATTTGACTATATCGATGGAAGACAAACTAAAATTCATGCTATACAATCGAAATAAATTTTCTAGTATTCATTTTTAAAAAGCACACAATTATTATTACTCATTCTAATTATAAAAAAAGCCCCGATTGAGCGGGGCTTTTTTGTGGAAATATTTTTTAAAAAGATTAAAATTATTTTTACTTATTTTATTTAGTAAAAAAGTGCACAATAAAATAAGTGATGGCAGCTAGGACTCCACTTACTGGAATGGTTAAAACCCATGCCCATAAAAGGTTAGTAGTTACACCCCATCTTACAGCACTTAAACGTTTTGTAGCCCCTACACCAATGATAGATCCTGTAATGGTATGTGTAGTGGAAACAGGAATACCCATTTGTCCTGTAAAAAATAAAGTGAAAGCACCCGCTGTTTCCGCAGCCACACCTTCAAGTGGTGTAACCTTGGTAATTTTAGAACCCATTGTTTTTATAATTTTCCAACCACCACTCATCGTACCTAATCCAATAGCTAAATAGCAAGCTACTGGAACCCAATCTGGTAGTTGACTAAAGTCTTGCATACTTCCATTGGCAATTAATGCAGCGCCAATAATACCCATTACTTTTTGTGCATCATTACCACCATGTCCAATACTAAAGGCTGCAGAACTAAACAACTGTAATTTTTTAAACATATAAGCAACGGATCTAGATGTAGGAGTTTTTATTTTCTCTACATAGAAATAGATGATCATAAATAAAATGGATGCTCCAATGATACCGTAAACAATAATTGAATTATCTGCTTTATCAATTTCACTAGTAAATGTTTTTTCAATATTGAATTTGGTCATTTTTGCTTTTACCTTTTCAATATTTTTATCGGCAATAGGATAAATACTATTTACAATTGTTAAAGCCGAGTCTAGGCTTATATTACCTTCTAAATATAATTTTAAAGGAGCTTTATATTCTTCAGTTTTTTCTTTTGCAATAACATAAATTGCTTTTGCGTCTTTATCTTCTGCCGATTTTGCTTCTGTTACTAAAAAATCGTTTGCATTTCTAACTTCATCTTTTAATTTACTAACAGCCACATTTTTTAACCAGCCACTATCTTTGGCAATAGCGGCAATTTTAGCTGCCGAAGAATTATCAAAATCAGACAAGTAAGGCACTAAATTATTGTAAGATATATTTGCCTTTTCTAATTTTCCTTCATTTAATTGAAGTGCAGCTAACAAGCTAGCATCGCCTTGTTTAGTTTTAAGATCGCCTTTAATAGTAGCTATTTCTTTTTGGTATTTATCAATGCTATAAAACTTTTGAACGTTTTCTTTAATTTTGGTATCCTCGAATTTATCAAACATTAGCGCGGTACCAGCAGTGGCAATAATTATAATGGCAAACCTCCACCATAAATTGCGCATAATGGT
>JBAXWU010000014.1:0-25066 GCA_037128235.1 Chitinophagia bacterium
GTATAGCACCTATACCCTATTTATCAAAGTCACTCATTTTACTGCTGAAAAAGCAAGCTTTCAATATAATATGGGAGGCTTAGTCGCCTTAGCAGATAGCTTACATGATAAAAAAATAATTAGAGATAAAGCTAGCTTTTTAATTGTTGCTAAATTATTCAATGTAGAAGATAAAATTAAACCTGGTAAATTTTTAATTGATAAAAATACAAGCTTACTGAACTTGATTAGAATACTTAGAAATAACCAACAAGCAAGGGTTAAATTTATTTTAAACAAAGTAAGAACCAAGGCTGAATTAGCAAAACTAATTGCCAGTACTTTTTCAATAGATAGTCTTGAATGTATTAATTATTTAAGCAGCAATGATTCTCTGGCCAGCTTCAATACAGATACCACGCAAGTACTTAGCTTATTTATTCCCAACACCTATGAATTTTATTGGTCTACGCCTATGACTAAGCTATTGCAAAAAATGAAAACAGAAGAAAGCCTTTTTTGGAGTAAAAACAATCGATTAGAAAAAGCAGCAACCATTGGACTTACCAAAAATGAAGTATATACCTTAGCCTCAATTGTGGAAGAAGAAACTAATTACGATTCCGACAAAACAATTATTGCAAGTGTATACCAAAACAGACTCAAGAAAAAAATGCCCCTGCAAGCCTGCCCTACCATTAAATATGCCATGCAGGATTTTACCCTTACTCGTATTTATGAGAAGTATTTAAGCAATCCTTCACCTTATAATACTTATAAAAAAGCAGGCCTGCCTCCCGGCCCCATATGCACTCCTGCCCCCAAGACCATTGACTTAGTGTTGAATGCGCCCAATACTAACTATTTCTATTTTGTGGCCAAGGCCGATTTTAGTGGCTACCATCATTTTAGTGCTTCTTATGAAGAACATAGTAAGTTTGCCAAAGCGTACCAGCTTAAACTAGATGAATACCAAGCAAAAAAAAATAAATAAACTCTAAAGTAAAATATTAAAAACTAAACTAGCCCCTACTCCATAGCTACTTTCAACAAACTAAATTTCAACAAACTAAATTTGAATAAATTTCTTACTATACTTCTCCAGTTACTCATCAGCCTTCTCAAGCCCTCGTATTTGTTTTTAAAACAAAAAGCAAAGGCTATTTATATACCAGGCTTTCAGCATGTTAATGTATACCAGGTCTTAAGATTTATATATAAGCAATTAAATACTTTAGGATTATACGACAGAGCCTCTGCTATTTCCTTTAACTTAATAATGGCCTTGCCTGCAGGATTTCTTTTTTTATTTTCAATCATCCCTTATTTTCCAAAGGCTTTAAGAGTAAAAAAACAAATACTTTCTGTTTTTAAAGATATCGCCCCTAATTCAAGCACCTATAAATTTATAATGGATATTATAAACGATTTATTGAGTCAACATGTGGGTGTCTTTTCTTTTGGTTTTTTACTACTTTTATTTTACGCCTCCAATGCCATGACTGGTATTATTAGAAGTTTTGATAAATCCATCATGCAAAACAAACCTTTTTTCTTACACCAAAGAATGAGGGCTATTCGCTTAACCATTATTTTAATACTCTTAGTATTTGCAAGTTTATTAGTATTAATAGGTCAAGATCAGTTAACCACATTACTTAGAGAAGTTTTTGATATCAAACGCAAAGCCATTATACCTTATTGGAATACAGTACGCTGGGCAGTCATTATTCTATTGCTATTTTTTGGCAATGCCTTTATTTATAAATATGCACCCCTAATCAAAGAAAGATGGCCACTTAATTCTCCTGGCGCTTTACTCTCTACCTTATTAATGTTAGTGACCACCCTTGGCTTTTCTTATTGGGTAAATAATTTCAGCAGTTATAATAAAATTTATGGTTCTATTGGTACCGTACTAGTGGTAATGACCTTAGTTTATCTAAATTCTTTAATCTTATTAATAGGATTTGAACTTAATGTAAGTATTGAGGTATTAAAAAAAGAGCAAAATCAATTAGACTTACTCTAATTACTTATTCGCCATATCGGGTATTTCTTCTGCCTTATAAGCGCCTGCATCTAATTTCGCCTTGGTTTCACTAAAGGCTTTCAAGGTTAAATCAATTTCCTCTTGGGAATGCTCTGCGGTAGGAATTAACCTGTAAATAATATGGCCTTTAGGAATAACAGGATAGACCACTATTGAACAAAATATTTTATAATTTTCTCTTAAGTCCATCACCATTAATGTAGCTTCTTCTACGCCCCCTTTCATATAAATAGGTGTAACTACTGAATCGGTATTGCCAATATCAAATCCTCTTTCTTTTAAACCTTTCTGCAAGGCCAATGCATTTTTCCACAACTTATCTTTTAATTCAGTTTGTGTACGTAATAATTCTAAACGCTTTAAATTGCCCACTACATAGGGCATGGGTAAACTTTTGGCAAAAATTTGTGAACGAATATTATATCTTATGTAATCAATAATGGTTTTAGGCCCTGCCATAAACGCACCTATAGAGGCCATACTTTTTGCAAAAGTGGAAAAATATAAATCAATTTCGTCTTGACATCCTTGTTCTTCTCCAGCCCCAGCTCCCGTCTTGCCTAAAGTACCAAAACCATGTGCATCATCAACCAATAATCTGAAGGAGAATTTATTTTTTAGGGCCGCTACTTCTTTTATTTTTCCCTGGTCTCCCGCCATTCCAAATACCCCTTCTGTAATCACTAATATGCCACCAGTCTCTTGTTTGTCTATTAAAGCTTGTGCTCTCATTAATTGCTTTTCGCAATCTTCAATATCGTTATGCTTATATACAAAACGATGTCCGACTAACATTCTTAATCCATCTATAATGCAAGCATGACACTCTGCATCATACACCACCACATCATGTCTTCCACAAATAGCATCTATGGCACTCATAATACCTTGATAACCATAATTCATTAAAATGGCATCTTCTTTATGTTCAAAACTGGCTAATTCAGCTTCCAACCTCTCATGCAAATCACTGTTTCCACTCATCATTCTTGCCCCCATGGGTGTAGCCAAACCATATTTTGCACTTGCCTCCGCATCTGCTTTTCTGACTTCTGGATGATTGGCTAGGCCTAGATAGTTATTCAAACTCCAAACAATCATTTCTTGACCTCTAAACTTCATTTTAGAACCAATTTCACCTTCTAACTTTGGAAATGCAAAATAGCCATGGGCTCTTTCACGATGTTGTCCAATAGGTCCATAATTCTTAATAAGTCTGTCGAAGATGTCCGCCATATTAACTTTTTTTATATAAGCAAATTTAATAAATTTTTACCTTTTATCCTCTATAAATAGCTGTAAATTGCAGACTGCTATTTGTTAATGTTAACAAATAAATTTTACAAGAGAAAAATAATTAAAATGAGATACATTTTATTCATCTGCTTAAGTCTATTTTCATGGACGAGCAATGCACAAAATCAAAAGAGTTTAAGTGCTGTGAAAGTCAATGCTAGCAAGCAAAATACTACACAAAAGCCTAAATTAGTAGTAGGTATTATGGTAGATCAAATGCGCTGGGATTATGTGAACAGATTCAAGCCATTTTTTAAGTCCTCTGCTGGCTTCCAAAGGTTCATCAATGAAGGTGCCACTGTGGATAATACTTTAATTCCTTATTTACCTACTGTAACGGCCTCAGGCCATGCCTGTGTGTATACTGGCTCTGTGCCTGCCTTGCATGGTATTGCAGGCAATGAATGGTATGACAATGTTAAACAAAAAAAAATCTACTGTGTGGAGGATGCCAATGTGCAAACTATTGGCAGTAGTAATAATGCTGCTGGGCAAATGAGCCCCGTAAATGTTTGGACAACTACCCTAGGAGATGAAATTAAACTTGCTAATAATTTTAAAAGTAAAGTTGTTGGTATTTCTTTAAAAGACAGAGGAGCCATTATTCCTGCTGGACATAGCGCCAATGGTGCTTTTTGGTATGATAGTAAATCAGGTAACTTTATTAGTTCTACTTATTACGGAAAATCACTTCCAACATGGGTAACTAATTATAATAATTTACACCGCCCCGACAGCTTGTATAATTTAGATTGGAATTTAAGTTTACCCGCATCGGTTTATGAAGCGAATTGTGATGTAGATGAAAACAAATATGAGTCTACCCCTTTTGGCAAAGAAGCTAAACACTTCCCTTATGTTTTAAAAAGTTTTATTGCAAAAGATTACGGTAAAATTTCTACGACCCCTTATGGCAATAGTTTAGTAGAGGAACTAGCCAAGCAAGCCATTGTAAATGAAGCCATGGGTACCGATGATATTACCGACTTACTTGCTATAAGTTTTTCTTCTCCCGATTATATTGGTCATAGTTTCGGTCCTGACTCTTGGGAAACCATGGATGGCTATATTAAACTAGATGAACTATTAGCCGACTTTTTTAATTATTTAGACAAGCAAGTGGGCAAAGACAACTACACTGTTTTTCTAACAGCCGACCATGCAGTGGCCAATATCCCCGCTTTTAACAGTAAACATCAAATACCCGCTGGCCTTAGCAATGAAGCAGCTGTTAAAAATGAAATTAGTTCTATGTTAACTGCAAAAGGACTAAATGCTAATTTAATCTCCAATATCAGTGAAGACAATATTCATTTCAATCACCCCTTAATGGATAGTTTACATATTAGCCAAGATGTATTGATTGATTTAATAAGTAGCTACTTAGAAAAGAAGCCCGAAGTTTTACAAGTGGTGGACGCTCGACATGCAGCAATTGCTCCTCTCCCTGCTTCTCTAAGAGAAAGAGTGGTGAATGGTTATTCTGCTCAAAGAAGTGGCGATTTAGTTATTATCAATAAATCGGGTTATGTAGATGGATTTGCAACCGGCACCAGCCATGGTACATTATACAATTATGATGCGCATATTCCTTTATTATTCTTTGGTAAAGGCATCAAAAAAACAGCTGTACATCGTGAAACCTATATGACCGATATTGCCCCTACTATCACTACTCTACTGGGTATTCAAATGCCTAGTGGTTCTATTGGTAAACCAATATTAGAAGTAATTCAATAGAAAATGAATACCCTATCTATTGTTTATAAATTTTTAACAAAACCACAACGCCATTAATTTATTTCTAATAAAATAAGTTGGTAAATTGTTAGTGTTGAAAATATTAATAACTAAAAATTATACTATGAAAAAATTATTATTCGCTGGATTGTTTCTAATGGCCACAAATTTTTCTTTTGCCGCAGACAAATGCACAGCAGATTGTCATAAAGCAGAGCATAAATGTACCGCTGCTTGTCATAAAAATGGAGCAGGTCATATAGCTAATCATGGAGAGAAAGGACATATGTGTACTACAAAGGATTGCAAGCATGAATGTACTGCTGCATGCATGAAAAAATAGTTATATAATAACTTTAGAAATAATACATCATTAATTATAAAATTGAAAAACCCGATAGATACTAGCTACCGGGTTTTTTTATAAGTTTAATTTAGATAATAATACTAATCCTAGACGAGCTTTCGAGCATGCGCAGAGCGAGGAGAGGATTAGTATTATTTCTAAATTTTAGTGTAATTACTTAGCAAGTTTAGCTTTTAAATTAGTATCCAAAGCATCTAAGAATTCTTCAGTATACACATAGTGGTCGCCATGTTTTACTTTATTGCCATGCACACAAACGGCTAAATCCTTGGTCATAATGCCAGACTCCACTGTCTCCACACAAACTTCTTCCAATGCTTTAGAGAAATGAATTAATGCTTGGTTATTATCCAATTGACCACGGAATTCTAAACCTCTAGTCCATGCAAAAATAGAGGCAATAGGATTCGTAGAAGTTCTGTTTCCTTTTTGGTGTTCACGGAAATGACGTGTTACTGTACCATGAGCTGCCTCGGCTTCCATGACTTTACCATCGGGCGTAATTAAAGTAGAAGTCATTAAACCTAATGACCCAAAACCTTGTGCTACAGTATCAGATTGAACATCTCCATCATAATTCTTACAAGCCCATACAAAATTACCATTCCACTTTAAAGCAGAGGCCACCATATCATCAATTAAGCGGTGCTCATAGGTAATTCCAGCATCGGCATATTTTGCTTTAAATTCATTTTGATACACTTCTTCAAAAATATCTTTGAAACGACCATCATATTTTTTCAAAATGGTATTCTTAGTAGACAAATACAAAGGCCATTTTTTAGCTAAGGCTTGGTTAAAACATGCACGCGCAAAACCATAAATACTTTCATCGGTATTGTACATAGCCATGGCAACGCCATCGCCTTTAAAATTAAATACTTCAAATTCTTGCTTCGTTCCATCTTCTCCTTCAAACTTAATCGTTAATTTACCTTTTCCTTTGGTTACAAAATCAGTGGCACGGTATTGATCACCAAATGCATGACGACCAATACAAATGGGCGCCGTCCAATTAGGTACTAATCGAGGCACGTTGCTACAAACAATGGGCTCTCTGAAAACAGTACCATCTAAAATATTACGAATAGTCCCGTTCGGGCTCTTCCACATTTGTTTTAACTTAAACTCTTCTACTCTTTGTTCGTCTGGGGTAATGGTAGCACATTTAATACCTACTCCATATTGTTTAATGGCATTGGCTGCATCAATGGTAACTTGATCGTTGGTTTCGTCACGATATTCCATACCTAAATCATAATACTTAATATCAATTTCTAAATAAGGAAGTATTAATTTGTCTTTAATAAATTTCCAAATAATTCTAGTCATTTCATCGCCATCCAATTCTACGACCGGATTAGCTACTTTAATTTTCTGTCCCATCATGTTTAAAATTTTGTAAGTAAATATACAAAAACTAGCTTTATAAATAACTGATATGGATAGGTAAAATAACCCGTCAAAAGACCCTTAGATATTTACAATAAGTACGGGAATTTTTACCTTATGTCTTACAGACTCAATGGTTTCCCCAAAGATATAGTCCTTCCAACCTTGATGGCGATGCCCTCCCATTACAAGTAATTTAGCCTCATAGCTATTGACGATTTTCACAATCTCCTTCACCCTATTTTCATAGCCTAAATAAGTGGTAGCCTTATACCCTTTTAATTGTAAAGCATTTGCATAGGTGTCTAGCCTTGCTTGGTCTTTTCTAGTTTCAATATCATCACTTGATTCTCGCAAATATTTAGCAGTGGCGCTTTCCACCACATGAATAAAAATAAATTCGGTAGCCTCATGCGCATGTTGAATAGCCGTTTTAATAAGCTTTGCATCGGCTACTGAAAAATCAACAGCTATGGCAATTTTATTCACAGGCGCCTCCTGTGACCAATCTAATTCAATCATCTCCCCATGAAAGCCCTCTTCTACTTGTGCATGATGTCTTTTTAAGAAAATAGGAAATACAACAATATAAATAAGTAGTGCTAAAAATAAAAGCACTAAGACAATCAATAATAATTTTACTAATCCATTTCCTGTTCCATTATAAAAAGCGCTTACAAAACCAACTACTAAATTACCATTTAGAAATACTAAAATACTTGCCACCATCCAAGCCATCACTTTTAGTTTCCAATTAATAACGAATTCGCCCATGGTGGTTTTATCACTTACAAAATGTATAAGTGGAATAACTGCAAAGCCTAATTGTAAACTTAATATTACTTGACTAAACACTAAGAGCTCATCTACATGTTCTTCCCCCATAATACCAATCACTAATATTGCAGGAATAATGGCAATAAGCCTAGTTAGTAATCGTCTTATCCATGGGTTCAGTCTTAATTTTAAATAACCTTCCATAACTATCTGACCCGCTAAAGTGCCTGTCACTGTTGAGCTTTGGCCCGCAGCAATTAAAGCAATGGCAAATAAAATGGGGGCTAATCTAGAACCTAATAATGGCGCTAGCATAGCATGTGCATCTTCAATTCTAGCCACCTGCGAATTACCTGTAGAAAAAAAGGCGGTAGCTGCTAAAATTAAAATAGCGGCATTTACAAAAAAAGCTGCATTTAATGCTACCGCAGTATCCATAAAATTATACCAAATAGATTTTCTTATCCCCTCACTCGTTCTTTCAATTTTTCTGGTTTGTACTAAGGCAGAATGTAAGTATAAATTATGAGGCATGACCGTGGCCCCAATAATACCCACCGCAATGTATAAAGCTTCTGGTGATAATTTAGAAGGGATAAAACCTTTAATGGCATAAGACAAATCCGGTTTGGCAATAAACAATTGTATTAAAAAACTAAAACCAATGGTTGCCACCAATACTAAAATAAAGGCTTCTAATTTCCGAATACCATAACGTTGTAAAAATAAAAATAAGAAAGTATCAAAAACAGTTATAAGCGTACCATAGATTAATGGCATACCTGTTAATAATTTAATACCAATGGCCATGCCTAATACTTCTGCTAAGTCAGTGGCGGCGATGGCAATCTCTGCTAAAATATATAAAATGAAATTTATAAAAGGTGGATAGGTTTCTCTATTGGCTTGTGCTAGATCAAGTCTGCGCACTATACCTAATCTTGCACTTAAACTTTGTAATAAAATGGCCATGAGATTACTGAGAAATAATACCCAGATTAATTGATACCCAAATTTGGAACCCCCTTGTAAATCAGTGGCCCAATTGCCTGGATCCATATAACCCACACTCACCAAATAAGCAGGTCCCATAAAAGCCAATAGTTTACGCCACCCGCCTTTATTTTGGACAGGAACAGATTCGTTCAGGTTATCTAATGACTTTTCTCTCATACTCAATATCTATATCTATATCTAACTCTAATCTCTTTACCCTCATTTGTTCAGTAAAATCTATTTAGCCTCTTTTGGGCTGCTAAATGGTCAATGACAATAGTAATGTAAATTTAATGATAAAAGCTTTTGCCTAACTCGGTTTGATAGTCTATTTTAGCAAAAAACTAGGAGATGCGTAATGGTTACTATATACTAATTTGCTGCTTTATTTTGGCTTGCGCCGAAAAAAAACCAGATTTAACAGGTAATACGCCCCTTAAAATTAACGACTTTAATAAAGTATTTAAAGCCGCTAGTTTACCCGTTTCTATTTCCGATTCCAATTTACACAAGTTTACAGATACTTTAATTATTGGTCGTAAGGCATTGGCTCAGTTTGTGCCAGACTCCATTGTTGAAAATATAGTAGGCATAAAAGATAAAAAAGCTTTCCTACATCCTATTATCAGAATTGAAAAGGAAGAAGAATACTATTTATTGTTAAATGTGAGTCATCCCAAAAAACAAGAAATAGCCGTGGTCGTATTTAGTAAGAAAAATAAGTTCTTAGATTATAAAGTCATTACTGAATTCAATGAAGAAAATCATAGTTCTAAAATGTATGGTAAAAATTTAAATATTAATAAAGAGCCTTCTTTTTTAGTGGAAGAAAATAAATTAGCCGATGATAATTCCGTGACTTACGAAAAGAAAGGATGGGCTTATACCGATAGCAGTTTTAGATTAATTTATTTCGACAGTAATAAAAAACCAGAAACTAAAAAAATACTTAACCCACTAGACACCATGTCTATGAATAATACCTATAGTGGGGACTATGCAAGAGATGGTAAAAATTTTATTTCTATAAGAGACTACGCTGTTCAAAATAAATATCAATTTTTCTTGCATTTTGAAAAACAAAATGGCAGTTGCACAGGTGAACTAAAAGGTATACTTAACTTCACAAAAAACCAAGCAACCTATTCCGAAAAAGGCGACCCTTGTATTATTCATTTTACTATACAAGGCAATGTCATTAATATTAAAGAAGATGGTAACTGCGGTAATCATCGCAATATGACCTGCTATTTTAATGACAGTTACGATAAAAAAAGAAAGGTTAAAAAGAAGAAATAATCCACAATCAAGCCCCAGAGCTAGTTCTTATCCACAGTTTAATGTGTAATAATTACATTTTCTTCAAATACCATTATATTGCAGTCAAATAACCAAACCCGTTTGTATGAGCTTTAGAAATTATCAAGTGCCTTATGCTATTAATGATCAATTCAAGAAAAAGGCAGCTTATTTTTCTATGGAATTTGCCATTCATCAACCTCTAAAAATATACAGTGGTGGCCTAGGTTTTTTAGCAGGCTCGCATCTAAGAAGTGCTTTTGAATTAAACCAAAATTTAATTGGTGTAGGTATATTATGGAAGTATGGTTATTATGATCAAGCCCGCAATCAAGACCAAACTTTGCAAGTAACTTTTATGGAAAAAATATACTCTTTCCTGGAAGATACAGGCATTAAATACCAAATACTTATTCATGACCATCCAGTATGGGTAAAGGCTTTTTATTTAGCCCCTAATACTTTTTGCAGTGCCCCTCTATTTTTATTAAGCACCGACTTGCCTGAGAACGATTATGTTTCTCAAACCATCACTCATCGTTTATATGATGCGAATGTAGCTACCAAAGTGGCTCAATTTATTTTATTAGGTGTAGCAGGTGCAAAACTAATTGATGAATTAAATTTCAATCCGGAAGTATATCATTTAAATGAGGCGCATGGTTTTTCTGCAGCCTTTTATTTATTGAATAAATACAAGTCATTAGCAGAAGTTAAAAAACGTTTAGTATTCACTACCCATACACCAGAAGAAGCAGGTAATGAAAAACACGATATATACCTTTGCCATAAAATGGGTTATTTCTGTGGCCTAAGTATGGATGAAGTAAGAAAATTAACAGGCATTCAGGATGACCAGTTCAACCACTCTTTAGCAGCCCTTCGTTTTGCAAGAAAAGCCAATGGCGTTTCTGAATTACATGGACATGTGAGTAGAGAATTATGGAGTAAGTATGATGGCATCTGTCCTATCACACATATTACCAATGCACAGAACTGGCGCTACTGGGCCGATAAACAATTATACCGCTTTGCAGAAAATCAAGATGAAGCCGGATTCGATGATCGTAAAATGTATTTGAAAAAACGTGCTTTTGAAATTGTGGCCGATCAAACTGGAAAAGTATTTGACCCCAATGTACTCACCATTGTTTGGGCTAGACGTTTTGCAGGCTACAAAAGAGCCGATTTCTTATCATGGGATATGAAGCGATTTGAGAAATTACTTGCTAATGCAAAATATCCAGTACAAATTATTTTTGCAGGTAAACCATATCCAGTAGACCACCCCGCTATTTCTCAATTTAATAATTTAGTACACTTAAGTAAGAACTATCATAATGTAGCTGTATTAATTGGTTATGAATTAGGATTGAGCAAGAGAATGAAACAGGCTTCAGATGTTTGGTTGAATAATCCTCGTGTGCCTAGAGAAGCTTCTGGAACAAGTGGTATGACCGCTGCTATGAATGGTGCCATTAATTTTTCTACCGATGATGGATGGATACCAGAATTTATTAATCATGGCAACAATGGCTTTGTGATTCCTAAGGCCGATTATGCCAACATGAGCACTCAACAACAAGATGATTACGATTTAGATGAACTCTATAAAATTCTAGAAGAACAAATTGTTCCTATGTACTATGACAATAGAGATACTTGGCGTGAGATTACACAAAATGGAATGAAGGATGTTCGTTTCCAATTTGACAGCAATAGAATGGCCGAGGAATATTACGAGAAAATGTATAAGGTAGATTAGTACTTACTATATAGGCTTGCTACAAAGAGTTTATAATTCCCAAGGCTTTAGTAGTCTCTGCTTCTATGGCAGCATAATTTTTAGAAGCTAAAACTTCTTCATTTATTAGTTTACTACCCATTCCTACTCCTACTACACCTGCTTTAAACCAGGTAGTTAAATTTTCTTTACTAGTATCCACCCCTCCCGTCACTAAAAAACTTACACTAGGAAATAAAGGTTTAATAGCAGTTACAAAACCTGGGCCTAAAACATTGCCTGGGAATAATTTAATTAAATCACAACCAGCTACTTCAGCAATATGTATTTCAGTAGATGTCATACAACCAGGTATCCATAGTTTCTTATGCAAATAAGCAGCATCTGCAATAGATTGATCAAAGAATGGACTTATTAAAAAATCAGCTCCTGCTTCTATAAAAGCCTCTGCCTGCTTTTGATTTTGAATAGTGCCAATGGCTAATACTAAATCGGGATAATTTTTATTTCTATGCGCTAATAATAATTTGAAATTTTCCATTGCCTTAGGCCCTCTATTAGTGAATTCAATACATCTTATGCCTGCCGCATATAAAGCTTTCACCATTTCTTTACATACTTCAATTTCATCATGATAGAATAAAGGTAATAATTTCACCTTTTTTACATACGCTTTCATTTGTTCTTCTGTCATCATAGCATTCTATTTTTTATTTGTTCTAAGCTTTGTTCTGTAGCATCTCCTAATTCATATAATTTACCTACCGCTGCTGCAGCTGCAAAATTGATAATGTCTTCTGGTGTATTATTATGGCCTATTCCATAAATAAGTCCCGCCATAAAGCAATCACCCGTTCCCACTATGTTTTTTACTTCATTCATATTATAAGTGGGTGACGTATAAAGATTATTTTTATTATACATGACTCCAAAATAAGTTGCAGCTAACCTAAATGTATAAGCCATTGTATTTAACAAAGGAAACTGTTTTTTCAAGTTCAACATACTTTTGTGTGCAGCTTCTACTAAATGTTCTTGAGTATAACCTTCGCTTGATTTAATAGTCGATTGAATTCCCAACATTTCTTCTACCGCCCAAAGATTACCCATTAAGACTGTACAATATTTTACTAATCGAGTCATTACCTCAATAGGTGTTTTTCCATACTGCCATAATTTAGCTCTGTAGTTTAAGTCAACTGAAATTGGAATGCCCAATTCAGTAGCGGCTATTAAAGCCTCTTCACAAACATCCGTTGCATTTTGTGTTAGAGAGGCCGATATGGCAGAAAAATGAAACCAACTCACGTCTTTTAAAACTTCTTTCCAATCAATGCTTCCTTTTTGAATACTTGCGAAGGAAGAATTGTCTCTATCATATACTACCCCTGCATTTTTCATGTCTAATCCTGCAGCTAAGTAAAAGCAACCAATTCGGTTACCAGAAAATTGAATAGCCGATGTATCGATATTTTTTTTAGACAAGTCACTAATAATTATATCTGTTAAAAAATGAGAAGGCATGGCTGTCCCATATTTTACAGGCATATCCCAGTTGGCTAATGCAATGGCCACATTTAATTCAGCACCTCCTAAATAAAAGGGCGTATTTTGACTTTCTATATAATTAGTACCCGAAGGGGATGCGTAATGCAATAAGATTTCCCCAAAACAAAATACTTTATGGATACTCATAGGTTGAAATATTCTTTTTACAATTAGGCAAAAATTAGTATTTTGGGTTTGCTGTAAATTAATTATAAAAATCCATCTTAAGCAAGATTTAGGCCTTAATGTAAGTCTTCTATTAAAAATTCAACAATTAGTGCCTATTTTTGTTAATAGTATATGAATAAAATTGTAGTAGCTGTCACAGGCGCCAGTGGCGCTATTTACGCTAAATGCTTATTGGATAGTTTAAGCCAAATGCCGGACCAGATAGAGGCGGTGGGCATGGTCATGAGCGATAATGCAAAGATAGTCTGGGAGACAGAATTAGGCAATCAAGATTACAGTAAATACCCCTTTGATTTTTATCAAAAAAACGATTTTAACGCCCCCTTTGCCTCAGGATCGGCGCAGTATAATACCATGATCATTGTTCCTTGTAGTATGGGCACTTTAGGTCGGATTGCAACTGGTATGAGCGATGATTTAGTGACTAGGGCTGCGGATGTTGTTTTAAAAGAAAGAAGAAAGCTCATACTCGTGGCGCGTGAGACACCTTATAACTTAATTCATATAAAAAATATGGAAACAATCACTTTAGCAGGTGGCATAATTTGTCCGGCTACGCCTAGTTTTTATAGCAAGCCTCAAACCATTGAAGAAGTAGCTTATACGGTGGTGCACCGCATCCTAGATTTAGCAGGATTAAAAGCAAATAGTTACCGTTGGGGTAATAAATAAATAAAAATTATTAATGTTACTAAAGTTTTGAAAATAAGTATACGCTTAGTTCGAAAGTTTTTCCATAAAAAAGGCCCCCTAATGTAGGAGGCCTTTTTCATTATATTTCAAGACTTAGTCTTCTTTGGATTCTTTAGGTGCCTTTGGCGTTTTTTCTTTTTCCTTTTTTTGTAAAGTAAAAACAAGCTTATTATTTTCTTTATCTAAATCGCCCATTAAGGTATCTCCTTCCTTAACACTATGGTTTAAGATTTCTTCCGCTAGAGGGTCTTCGATATATTTTTGAATGGCTCTGTGTAATGGTCTTGCTCCAAATTGAACATCATAGCCTTTATCTGCAATAAAGCCTTTAGCCTCTTCAGATAAAACTAAATTTAATCCTAAATTCACTAAACGACTTAACACATTTTTCATGATGATGTCAATGATTAAGAAAATATTTTCCTTAGTCAATGAATTAAACACTACCACGTCGTCTACTCTATTTAAAAATTCAGGAGAGAAAGTTCTCTTTAAAGCTTTTTCAATAACAGATCTATTGTTTTCGTCAGTTTGAAGTACACGCGTAGCAGTGGCAAATCCTACGCCATCACCAAACTCTTTCAATTGACGAGCGCCAATATTGGAAGTCATGATAATTAAAGTATTTTTAAAATCTACTTTTCTACCCAAACCATCTGTTAAAATACCATCATCTAATACTTGTAATAAAATATTATAAATATCTGGATGTGCTTTTTCAATTTCGTCTAAAAGTATGACGCAGTAAGGCTTACGGCGTACCTTCTCCGTTAACTGACCGCCTTCTTCATACCCTACATAACCTGGAGGCGCTCCAATTAAACGGCTTACAGAAAACTTTTCCATATACTCACTCATGTCAATTCTAATTAAAGAATCTTCTGAGTCAAATAAATTTCTGGCAAGTGCTCTAGCTAGCTCCGTTTTACCTACTCCAGTGGGACCTAAGAAAATAAAAGTACCAATTGGTTTTTTAGGATCCTTCAAGCCAACTCTATTTCTTTGAATGGCTTTAACAACTTTGCCTAATGCTTCATCTTGTCCAATGACCTCGGTCTTCATTTCTTCCGTCATTTTTTTAAGCTTAGTCGTTTCTGCTTCCACCATTCTCTTTACAGGAATACCCGTCATCATGCTTACTACTTCAGCAATATTTTCTTCATTGATAGGGAAACGTTTGTTCTTACTATCTTCCTCCCAAGTAGTTTTTGCTTTTTCTAAAGCCTCCCCTAATTTTTTCTCTGTATCTCTTAAATTAGCAGCTTCTTCAAAGCGTTGGCTTTTTACTACTCTATTTTTTTCGTTCTTAACTTCTTCAATTTGTTTTTCTAATTCCACTATATCCAAAGGCACATTAATATTTTTCAAATGCACTCTTGCACCTACTTCATCTAATACATCAATGGCTTTGTCTGGAAGTAAACGGTCGGTCATATAGCGGTCGCTTAATTTCACACAAGCTTCAATTGCTTCTTGATCGTATACGACGCTGTGATAATCCTCGTATTTAGATTTGATATTGTTTAAGATAATAATGGTATCGGCTACACTTGGTGGCTCAATAATTACTTTTTGGAAACGTCTATCTAAGGCACCATCTTTTTCAATGTGCATTCTGTACTCATCTAAAGTAGATGCCCCAATACATTGTAATTCTCCACGTGCTAAGGCTGGCTTAAAAATATTCGAAGCGTCTAATGAACCACTTGCTCCACCAGCACCTACAATAGTATGTATTTCATCAATAAATAAAATAACGTCTCTGTTTTTTTCAAGCTCATTCATAATGGCCTTCATACGCTCTTCAAACTGCCCTCTGTATTTAGTACCAGCAACAAGTGCCGCTAAGTCTAAAGAAATAACACGCTTATCAAATAATACGCGGCTTACTTTTCTTTGCACAATACGAAGGGCTAAACCTTCAACAATAGCGGTCTTACCCACACCCGGCTCACCTATTAAAATGGGATTATTCTTTTTTCTTCTACTTAAAATTTGACTTACTCTTTCTATTTCTGCGTCGCGACCTACAATGGGATCCAGAGAATCCATTTCTGCAAGCTTGGTAATATCACGACCAAAATTATCTAATACCGGTGTTTTTGATTTATTAGGACTAGCTGGCTTTGCTTTAGATGCAGCACCAAAGGCACCCGCACCGCCACCTCTTTTCTCTTCTTCGAATTCATCATCTCCTTCTTCAGGAAATTCTGCACTAGGAGGATTAATAGGTTCAGATGAACTAGAACCTATCATACCTAATTCAGTTCTGAATAAATCATAGTCAATATCAAATTGATTTAAAATTTGAGTGGCTATGTTTTCTTTGTTTTTTAATATGCTTAAAAGTAAGTGCTCTGTTTCAACCATTGGGCTTTTTAATGCCTTGGCTTCAAGTACTGTAACACGAATTACTTTTTCAGCCTGCTTGGTTAATGGCAAACTATTTATGTTGGCTACATTCTTACCAGACTTATCCTTAACAGCTAATTCAATCTCTTTTCTTAGTTCTGCTAAATTTACATTCAACTGCTTCAATACCTTTATGGCAGTATTTTCCTGGTCTCTTATAAGGCCTAGCATTAAATGCTCAGCGCCTATAAAGTCATTACCTAATCTCAATGCCTCTTCACGGCTATAAGAGATGATTTCCTTAACTTGTGTTGAAAAATTATTATCCATATATTTATTTCGAGCTGTTACAAGAATAACGAATATTTTTGACCTAAAGTATGTTAAGTATTACTTGTTTATCAACCTTTTATTCTTAAGCCAATATGCAATACAAAACCGAACTAAAAGAGAAATTTACTGTTCTCACCATTCTCGAGAATAACCTTAGTTCAAATCTCGTGCCAGAATTAGCTCAAATGATAGCAAAAATAGGAGCTGAAGCCCCTAAAAACCTGGTTTTGAACCTAGGCCAAGTGGCCCATTGGGAGTTACCGGTAATTGCCCAATTAGCAGAAGGACAGGGCAGCTTCTATGAGAATAATACCTCATTTGTCATTTGTTGCCTGTCAGATAGCCTTCAGGACACCCTTGATTTGACCGATTATGCCGAAATCTTGAACATGACCCCCACAGAATCAGAGGCTTGGGATATTATCCAGATGGAGGAAATTGAGAGGGAATTGTTAGATAGTGATGATATGGAGTTTTCGAACCAAGAATAGCCCTATTTTCTCTTAAGATTAGTTATTTTCGTCTTCATGATTACCTCTAATACCATTCAACAAATCACCAACCGAATTGACATCATTGATGTAGTGGGTGAATTTGTGAAATTGAAAAAAAGAGGCACCAACTTTATAGGCAACTGTCCTTTTCACAACGAGAAGTCTCCTTCTTTTACTGTCTCTCCTGCCAAAGAAATTTACAAGTGTTTTGGCTGTGGCAAAAGCGGCAATACCATTACTTTTTTAATGGAGCATGAGAAGTATAGTTATGTAGAGTCTTTAAGATGGTTAGCAGCTAGGTATAATATTGAAATTGAAGAAACGGAAACTAGTCCTGCACAAAAATTAGCACAGCAAGTAGCCGATAGTTTATATGCCATTAATAATTTTGCGATGGATTTTTTCGCTAAGCAATACTGGGAAACAGAGGCCGGTGAATCTATTGCGCAAAGCTATATGCAACATAGAGGTTTTTTAAAACCCATTGTAGAAAAATTTAAAATTGGCTACAACCCTTCCGATAAAGACAGTTTAGCCAAGGCCTTAATTCAAAATCAATTCAATCCTGAACTTTTTGCCAAAACAGGTTTAGTCGTAGAGCGCAATGGCGAGTGGCAGGATAACTACAGAGACCGTATTATTTTTCCTATTCATAATACTACTGGAAAAATTATTGGGTTTGGTGCAAGACAAATTGCCAAGAACGATAAGTCACCTAAATACATTAACTCTCCCGAGAATGATATTTATGTAAAGAGTAAAATTTTATACGGATCCTATTTTGCAAGAACTTCTATTGATAAATTAAATGAGTGTTTACTTGTAGAAGGTTATACCGATGTGGTAAGTCTTCACCAAGCAGGTATTGAAAATGTGGTGGCCAGCGGTGGTACTTCTTTAACCATTGACCAGTTAAGACTCATCAAAAAATACACGCAGAACCTAACCATTATTTATGATGGAGATGCAGCGGGTGTGAAAGCAGCCTTACGTGGATTAGACATGGCCTTGGAAGAAGGATTAAATGTGCAACTAGTTTTAATTCCTGACAAAGAGGATCCAGATAGTTATGTAAACAAAGTAGGACCAGACGCATTTAGAGAATTTGTACAATCTGCTAAAAAAGATTTTGTACTATTTCAATTAGAAGTACAATTAAAAGAAGTGGGTGGCGATTTAAATAAGAAAAACGCCTTGGTGAACCAAATTGCAGAAACATTAAGTAAAATAAATAAACCTGAAGATTTTACCAAGCTACAAGAATATGTCAGGAAATGTGCTTCCCTACTGCGTATTGACGAGACAGGCTTAACGCAACTCGTGAATAAGTTTAAGCGTGATAAGATAGTAAAAGAAGAAAAGAAAATGTCTTATGACGAAGCGGCCATTCTAATGCCTAGCTTTCCTCAAGGACAAGAGCCGCAGGATACCGACTTATTTACAGATAAAGATTTAGCCCACGAGAAAAATTTAGTAAAACTTATTATTGAGTATGGTAATGAACTTACCAAAGAAAATAAATTAGTGGCGCAGTGGATTTTTGATGAAATAGAATCTTTCCCAATAGAAAATGAGGATATGGTTTATTTGGTAGAAGCATATAAAAAATGGTTTTACGATGGCAAACTACCCAACGGTAAAACGCTTCAATACCATGAAGATGAAAGAGTACAAAAATGGGTAGTGAGTTTATTTGAACCTGACCATGAATTAAGCACCAGATGGAATGAGAAATTGGGTAAGCCAGAGCGTGAAGTAGTAAAAGATATTATCAATGAAATTGAAATAGGCTTAATGTACTTTAAACTAAGAAAGGTAAAGAAGATGATTGGCCAAAATCAGATGGACCTAGAAACAGCCCCTGAAAAAGAGCAAATACAATTACTTCAAATACATAAGCATTTAAAAGAAGTAGAGCGTGAATTAACGCAAGGTATTGGAACGGTGATTATGAAGTAACTACTTCTCTGACGGGCTATTCTTCCCTGCTAATAATTTTTCTACCGTTGATTCCAAACGCTTTTGTTTGGTTTCTTCCTTCTTAGCACCTTGGATCCAACTTAAATATTCTTTTTGATTCAATATAGACAAAGAAATAAAGAATTCTCTAGCTTCTTCATGTGCACCAAATAATTTATCTAATTCTATAGGAAGGGCAATTAATCTTTTTTCAAAGTCGTCTACCTTAATATCGGCAGCCTTGAATTCAACGAAGGTTCTATTTCTATTTGGTATTTGGTCTAATTTCTTAAAACGCATTGCTGTCCATACATGGTCTAAGGTAACTTGTCTTACCGCCTCGTATTCGTTTTTCGATAAAATTTCCCAGCTAGCGTCTCTGTTTAAATCAGAGACTATTTTAGAAGTGGTCTTAGGATAAGAAATCCATAATTTACTCTCTGGATGTAAGGCTGGAAATACCTCTTTTAAGATATTATTCAATTGTAATTGATTGATAGCAAAAATAAGCGCAAAATCGATTTTTCTAGTCTTTAAAAGCGGGGTTAAGTTCTTGTTGTAAGAAAGCTTAGCGAATTGTTTTTCAACAGAAGAAGGTAGACCTTGAATCAGTAAATTTTTCTCATCCTTTAGTTGCAATTTCTCTAAAATATTCTGATTACCTGACATGGCTTTAAGGTTTTAAGGGACGGCGAAGTTACGAAATTCTATTTTTTTTGAGCTATAATACTAATGAAATCTTTAAAATTTGATAAACAAACTCTTATTTAAGGTTTCTTCTGTCTCTATTTTTGAAAATGGGTGCTTTGCTTTCGGTACCCTTCATAAGCCTGCTGATGTTTTTCTGATGAGAAACCACCACCATCAAGGACACTATTATAGCAAAAAGGCGATAGATAGCATCCTTTTCTTTGAAAATAAAGAGAATCAAAACCATAAAAGCTACTCCTGCCAAAATAGAGCTTAATGATACAAATCGGGTTGAAAGCAAAGTAATTAAGAATACTACTAAGCAAAGTAAAGCAACCACTGGTTGAATAGCTAATGCCATTCCTAATAAAGTGGCCACCCCTTTTCCGCCTTTGAAATTGGCAAAAATGGGAAATATATGTCCAAGGACAGCCACTATTCCAAGGGCTATCATAAAATTAGTTCTTGCTAGTTCGTGGGTTAAATAAAATGGAATAAGAATGTACAAGGAAGTTGCGATAACACCCTTGGTAACATCGACAAGCATTACAAAGCTGCCCCATTTTGAACCTAGTACCCTAAAAGTATTGGTAGCACCAGCATTTCCACTTCCGTAATCTCTAATATCAATACCAAACACCGACTTACTAACCCACACTGCTGTAGGAATAGATCCGATGATATAGGCTAGTATAATTAGAATAATTTCTGTCATTGCAAATTTGGTTGGAGGACAAAGATACGACGAAAAAAATTAATGATTTGTTAACAGTGGATACTGTAACATTTTAGCTAAAATTAAATTCTAAACTAACCCAGCCATTTAAAGGCCTTGATTTTTGAAATTTCCAGCCATTATTATTGGCTAATTCTATTATATCTGTTTGATCCTCAATAAGTAAACCACTTAATACCAAGACCGAACCTGGAAGGGCTAGTTGGGTTAATTCAAGCATATTGGCTTCAATTATATGCCTATTTACATTGGCTATAATAATATCAAATTTTTTATCTTGATGGGCCGATTCTACTTTTTCTATGCTAACCAACTGGCAATTGTTGTTTTGTATGTTTTCTATAGAATTTTCGATACACCAATCGTCGTTATCAACGGCCAATACCGATGCAGCTCCTAGTTTTTCGGCTAGAATGGCTAATATTCCTGTGCCAGTTCCAAAATCATAAACCGACTTGCCTTTAAACTCCATAGATTCCATTAATTCAATAACGGTGAATGTAGTGGCGTGATGGCCTGTTCCAAAGCTCATTTTAGGTGTAATCTCTATCTCAAAACTAAGTTTAGGGTCAAAATTTGGATGAAAATGAGCTCGAATGCCTACAAAATTAGCCACTCTTACTGGCTCAAAATTAGATTCCCAGACTGCGTTCCAATTTTCATCTTTAATTATTGATTTAGAATACTTTATATTATGCTGTTTGAATATAATATCTAATTCATTATCCAATAAATTAGCTTCAAATTCAGTATTTAGTATAAAGGTTTTACAATGACCGGACCCAACACCAAGCTTATTAGACATTTTGACCCCATCATTAATGCCTAGACTCACCTCTTCTTCATTAAACCCGTCGAATCCTAGGGCCGATAGTTGGGCCACTAGCATCTCAAATTGTTCTTGGTTTTCAAAATCAAAGGCTATTTGAATGTATTCTTTAGACATGGGGTTGGTTTTGGGGATCTTTTAATTAGGTTTTTAACGGGTCTTAGGCCGTAAAGGTAAATAGTAAGATGATTAAATACTAATCTGAGTCGATCTTTCGAGCCTGCGTAGAGAGAGACGAAGATTAGGTATTTAATCATCGTACTATATGATAAGCTCGACTCGGAATTGGATTTATTCAATGGTAAGGTTTTGAAAAAGTTAAATCCAAAAAAATGCCCTCCCAGGTAATGGGAAGGCATTTTAAAAATCATTATAGAATTTTTATTAACCTTGTTGAGGACCTCTATCTTCACGAGGCGCTTGCTCTGGACGAGGCAATAAAGCTTTATGGCTTAATTTGAACTTCCCTGTTTTAGGATCCAAACCAACCAATTTCACTTTCACTACATCTCCTTCGTTAAAAATACCATCCATTGTTTCCAAACGCTTCCAGCTTATTTCACTTATGTGTAATAAACCTTGTTTACCTGGCATGAATTCTACAAAGGCACCAAATTCTTTCACACCCTTTACTACTCCTTCGTATTCATCACCAATTTCTGGAACAGCAACAATACCATTGATCCACTTCACTGCAGCATCTAAACTATCTTTATTTGCAGAGAAGATACTTACTTCACCATGGTTGCCCACTTCTTCAATATTAATAGTGGCACCAGTAGTTCTTTGCATCTCTTGAATGATTTTACCACCGGGTCCGATGACAGCTCCAATATATTCTTTATCAATAATTAATTTAACCATTCTTGGTGCATGTGGTTTCACATCGGCACGCGCCGCTGGCATACATTCGTACATAGCATCTAAAATATGTAAGCGACCTTTTTTAGCCTGAGACAATGCTTCACGCATAATGTCCATACTTAAACCATCTACTTTAATATCCATTTGAACTCCGCAAATACCATCGCGTGTACCTGTTACTTTAAAATCCATATCTCCTAAATGATCTTCATCACCTAGGATATCTGTTAAAATAGCATACTTACCATCTTCTCTTGAAATTAATCCCATGGCCACACCACTCACGTGCTTAGGCATTGGAACACCTGCATCCATTAGTGCTAATGAACCCGCACAAACTGTTGCCATAGATGAAGAACCATTTGATTCTAATACATCTGACACCACTCTTAATGTGTAGGGGAAAGTAGTAGTGTCTGGTAACATTTGTTTTAAAGAACGCATGGCTAAATTACCATGACCTACTTCACGACGACCTACACCACGCATCATCTTTACTTCTCCTGTAGAGAAGGGAGGAAAATTATAGTGTAAGAAAAATTTAGTGTATTCAGCGCTTGCTGCAGTCTCTTGCATTAACTCATCCAACTTGGTACCTAATGTAACAGTGGTTAAAGATTGAGTTTCTCCTCTTGTAAACAATGAAGAACCATGTGGAGTAGGAAGTGGATCTACTTCCATGGCTAATGGACGTACTTGATCTAATTTACGACCATCTAAACGAATACGTTTGTCCACCATCATATCTCTTACTAATTCCCATTTTAAGTCTTCGTAATACTTACCTGCTAATTTCTTTTGCAAGTCGGTAATTTCAGTTCCTAAATGTTCAATAATTTCTTTTTTCAATGAAGTGAAAGCATCGCTTCTTTCATGCTTAGCAGAACCCATTTCAGCAATAGCCGTTACTTTCGCTTTGGCGAATGCATATACTTTATCTTTAATAGCAATATCTTGTTCTGGTTTTTTATAATCACGTACTTCAGTAATACCTACTACTTTTCTTAACTCCGCTTGTGCCTTAATTTGTTTGCGAATAGCTTCATGGGCAATTTCTAAACATTGAACTAATTCTTCTTCAGAACATTCTTTTGCCTCTCCTTCTACCATCATCAAATTCTTATCAGTAGCCGCAATTAAAAATTCAAAATCAGAAATAGCTAATTGTGCTTTGGAAGGATTAATAATAAATTCTCCTTTGATGCGGCCAATACGAACTTCAGAAATAATTTCTTTAATAGGAATATTTGAAACGGCTAACGCTGCAGAGGCTGCAAGACAAGCTAATGAATCGGGCATTACATTTTCATCACTTGATATCAAAGAGATTAATACTTGTACATCACATAAATAATCTTCAGGGAATAAGGGACGTAGTGCACGGTCAATTAAACGGCTGGTTAAAATTTCATAATCGTTTAAACGGGCTTCTCTTTTGAAGAAAGAACCAGGAATACGACCTGCTGATGCAAATTTTTCTTGGTAGTCTACGCTTAAAGGGAAAAAGTCTTGTCCGTCTTTAGGGTCCTTATTAGCAACAACGGTGGCAAGTAAAATACAATTGCCTTGTCTAACGGTAACAGCGCCGTCTGCTTGACGAGCTAATTTACCTGTTTCAATAAATACCTCTTGTCCTGGATTTATTTCAAACTTGACTGATTTAGGTTGTGTTATCATTTTAATTTTTTTGAATCTTTTCTTTGTTAGAATAGATAGTACATAAACGACTAATCCCAACCGTGTTGTACAGTTGGGACAGCCTATAATTTGTTTTTGTTGATTATTTTCTTAAGCCTAATTTTTCAATTAGTGCGCGGTAACCCGTTAGGTTATGTTTTTGTAAATAAACCAATAAACGCTTACGCTGACCCACTAATTGCATTAAACCTCTTTGAGTTGAATGGTCTTTGTGGTTTGCTTTCAGGTGACCTGAAATGTGCGCAATACGCTCGGTTAATAAAGCAACTTGTCCTTCAATAGAACCTGTGTTAGTTGCCTTTCCGCCAAATTCAGCAAAAATGTTTGCTTTCTTTTCTGATGTTAATATAGCCATTGTAAAACTTCTTTTTTTGTAGTTAACTATTAACTACGGTTTTATTTTTTATTTCGGCTGCGAAGATAAGTGTAAAAAGGCGTAAATCAATCAAAAATTTCCACGTTTTTTGGGTATTTGGCCCTATTGAAGAGGAATAGATTATCGGCTAAAACAGCTGTATAATTAATAGAAAGCACTTTTACAAGGGTGCTATTGTTGCTTTTATCCAATATGGAGGCCGAGGAAAGGGCTGATTTTAGCTTGTCAATGACTAGGGTTACTTTTTGAAAGCTTTTGCGCTTATCAAGGGGTACTAGTTCGATGGTAGCATTTGAAGAAGTTTGAGCTAAAATATTGTAATTGAAGTCTTTATCATAGTTACCTGCTAATAATTTTTGTGGACTTAGGGTTTGATCTGACTCCGCAATACTGGACTTTGAAATGGTATTCACCCCATCAAAATTGTATATGGTTTTACCATCACAAAGAATTTCCATCAGCCCTTGTTTTAGATAATACTTATCTCCCTTCATCTTTAAGTTTATCTGCTTGGTGCCCATTGCCTTACCCTGACTATTTTTTGAAACCAATTGTATACTTACTAACATGCCTTTAGAATCCTTCACTTTTGCCCCCATTTGGTCTAAAATAGCCTTGGCTGAGGCATCCTTTTGAGCGAATGTCGATAAATAGGCAAAAAA
>JBAXWU010000138.1:0-3135 GCA_037128235.1 Chitinophagia bacterium
TCTGGTAAAACAGAAATTTTACATGCACTTAAAGAAAAAAATTACGCTGTCATAGATTTAGAGGGGCTCGCAAATCATAAAGGTTCGGCCTATGGTGCCATTGGACAGTTGCCGCAACCCAGTCAAGAAATGTTTGAAAATATTGTAGCCAAAAAATTATTCGAAGAAAATAAAAATAATAAAAGCATTTGGATAGAAGATGAAAGTCAAAGAATAGGAACAGTTTTAATTCCTACACCCTTATTTCATTTAATGCGTAGCAGCCCTTGTTATTTTATAACTATTCCTTTTGAGCAAAGACTAAACTTTATTATGGAAGGATACGGAAGCTTTGATCCAAAAAGTTTAATAGAGGCTACGATGCGCATTCAAAAAAGATTAGGTGGCCTAGAAACCAAGACAGCTGTGGATTATATTACAGCAGGCTCATTGAAAGAAGCCTTTTCTATTTTATTAAAATACTATGATAAGTGGTATGAAAAAAATGCAAAAAATGAAGTACTTCCTAAAATAGAATTAATTCCCGTTTCGTCTGAAATGGTCGATCCCGAACATAATGCCCAATTATTAGAAAAGCTAAGTGAATGATGGGTATCATCATTTATTATCTAAGTTTTTTGGTTATCTTCAATTTTATAAATTATGCAACAACTACTTGCTTGGTGGATGTTCACCATTAGAGGCTGGAAAATTGAAGGTAAATTTCATTTTGAATTACCTAAGTCTATTATGATAGTAGCACCTCATACGCATTGGGTTGATTTTTTTATAGGACTTGCTGTTCGTAAAAAATTGGGTTTTATGTTTGTACATTTTTTAGGCAAGAGCGAACTTTTTTGGCCACCACTAGGTTGGTTTTTACGCTCCCTAGGTGCCTACCCTGTGGATAGACAGCATAAACAGAATATGGTAGACCAGGTCGTGGGTATTTTTAATGCAAAAGAGCGGTTTCACCTTGCGCTTTCTCCTGAGGGAACCCGTAAAAAGGTAACAAAACTAAGGTCAGGCTTTTATCATATTGCCAAAAACGCCCATATTCCCATAGTGATGGTGGGGTTTGACTTTGGCCAAAGAAGGGTGGTTTTTGCAGAACCCTTTTTTGCCTCTACTGACGAAAAAGCAGATAAACAGAATATTGTTCAGTTTTTCAAGCAGTTTAAGGGCTATATTCCCGAATATGGAATCACCCAGGACCTTGAAAATTAACCCCTTGTTTAACAAAATATTGTTTTTCCATATAAACTATATTAGTATTTTTGTCCTAGACCTATTTATATTCATTTTAAATAAAACAGATACAGTATGAAAAGTAAAATTTTTTTAGCGCTTGCGGTTCTTAGCATTGGTGCTTATTCTTGCGTAAGTCCTAAGAAATTGCAGGAAGCAGAAGCTAAATACGGCCAGTTGAATGGAGCTTATGCCGATTTACAAGGTAAATACCGTGATGCACAAGATGCCATCACTAAAAGTAAGACAGATGCTGAAAGAGCTTCTGATAAAACAAAATCATTACAAAGCACTATTGACGAATTAAACAAACAAGTTGATTTCTTAAAATCAAATAATAATGTTGTTTTAAGTCAATTAAAAGATATGTCTGTAGTAACTGGTGCACAAGCAGAAAGTATTAAAAAATCATTAGACAATATTGGTGCCAAGGATTTATATATCCAAGGTTTACAAAGTTCAATGGCGCGTAAAGATTCTATCAACATGAACTTGGTGATGAATTTGAAAGGTGCTATTGGAGATTTAAACGATGGCGATATCAATGTGAAAGTGGATAAGGGTGTTGTATACGTTGACATTTCAGATAAATTATTATTTAAAAGTGGAAGCTTCACCATTACCGATAAAGCAAAAGTAGTTTTAGGTAAAGTAGCTAAAGTATTGGCTGCACAACCTGCTATTGAATTTATGGTAGAAGGCCATACCGATTCTAAGCAATTAATTAGCGGTGGTACAAATTTAATGGAAGACAACTGGGACTTAAGTGTGAAAAGAGCTACAACTATTGTGCGTGTATTACAAGACACTTATGGTATCGACCCTAAGCGTATGACAGCAGCTGGTAGAAGTGAATACATTCCTCTTGCTGATAACAATACCCCAGAAAATAGAGCAGCGAATCGCAGAACAAGAATTGTGATTCTTCCTCAATTAGATCAATTCTTTCAATTACTTGAAAAGAAGTAGTCGATTAAAAAATAAATAATCTTAAAAAGATTTCAGTCTCTTTAAAAAACCCTTCCTGTTCATTCGGGAGGGGTTTTTTTATGTAAAGTTTTTGTTTTTAGTTTTCCACCCTTACAATAATGAAAGTTCTTGCCCGTATCTTCGCAACATGCAAGAAGCGTATTTGAATGGTTTAAACGAAAAACAATTAGAGGCGGTATTACATATAAAGGGCCCCTTGATGATTATTGCTGGTGCGGGAAGTGGTAAAACAAAGGTCTTAACCACCCGCGTGGCGCATCTAATGCATAGCGGGGTTGATTCTTTTAATATATTGGCACTTACTTTTACCAATAAGGCAGCTGCTGAAATGAAAGAGCGTATCGAAAAGGCCTTGGGCAATACCGATGCAAGAAATTTATACATTGGAACTTTTCATAGTGTGTTTGCGAGAATACTAAGAGCCGAAGCGGACAAATTAGGCTATCCTAAAAGTTTTACCATTTATGATACCGATGATTCCCGCTCTGTTATAAAAGCAGTGGTGAATGATATGGGCTTGGATGATAAATTATACAAACCCAATATTGTACACAACCGCATTTCGTCTGCTAAAAACGCATTAGTAGGTCCCGCTGAATATTCCATGGATACTTTTTTAAAGCAGGAGGATGCAAGATCCAACCGACCGGCTATTGCAGATATATACGCTAGTTATGCGGCTCGTTGTTTTAAAAACGGTGCGATGGACTTTGATGATTTACTTTTTAAAATGCACGAACTCTTACAAAACTTTCCAGAGGTACTTCATAAATACCAACACAAGTTTAAATATATTTTAATTGATGAGTACCAGGATACCAATCCGGTACAATATCAAATTGCCAAATTACTAGCTGCGGTGCATGAAAATTTATGCGTGGTGGGTGATGATGCACAAAGTATTTATAGTTTCCGTGG
>JBAXWU010000139.1:0-3095 GCA_037128235.1 Chitinophagia bacterium
GGGTAATGCAAAAATGGTATGCGAAAATTTAACCAAGCTCAAATAATTCTTAACTGCCGTCATATTTTAATTCTGTTTATTATAGTTTACGCTTCTATCTATACCTATCCTATTTCTACTAACATCTATCTAACCATCTCCCATAAAACAATAGCGGCGGCTATTGAAATATTTAAAGAATGCTTCATCCCGTATTGTGGAATTTCCACCGCCCCATCACAAATTGCCAATACTTCTTCACTCACCCCTTCCACTTCATTACCAAACACAAAGGCTATAGCTTTGTTTGATTTCTTATTAGCATCATCTTGGGATGGGTTATCTAAATGGGTTTTGAAATTTTCCAAAGATATACTTCCCTGGGTTTGTTCAATGGCAAATACTTGATAGCCCTGTTCTTTTAAAGCTTCAACCGCAGCAATGGTATTTTCATAATACAACCAATCCACTGACTCTGTGGCACCCAAGGCTGTTTTTTGAATATCTCTATGAGGTGGCTGAGGTGTAAAACCACAAAGGCAAATACCTGAAATTAAAAAAGCATCGGCCGTTCTAAAAACACTGCCCACATTATGCATGCTACGGATATTGTCCATGACCACCACCAGGGGCTTTTTATCGGCTAACTTAAAGTCGGCTACCGACTTTCGTCCCAACTCATCCATGCTTAGTTTACGCATATGCAAAAGTAGGCTTTTTATGAAAAATTATGTAGGTTTGTCCACCATGTCAAAATCAAGTGCCGATACGCCACTCATGCAACAACACCGGGCTATTAAGCAAAAATATCCCGATGCCATTTTGCTATTTCGCGTGGGCGATTTTTACGAGACATTTGGAGAAGATGCCATTGTCGCCTCCAAGGTTTTAGGCATAACCCTTACTAAAAGAAATAATGGAGCAGCTTCTTCTAGTGAACTAGCCGGTTTCCCCCACCACTCCTTAGATACTTATTTACATAAATTGGTGAAGGCAGGACATAGAGTAGCTATTTGTGATCAATTAGAAGATCCTAAAAATGTAAAAGGTATTGTCAAAAGAGGTGTCACCGATATGCTTACTCCGGGCATTGCTACCAACGATAAATTATTAGAACATAAAAACAATAATTTCTTAGCCGCCATTTATGTAGAAAGTGAAAAGGGAGGCCTTGCTTTTTTAGATATTACTACCGGAGAGTTTTTAATTGCCGAAGGCAGCACGGACTATTTAGATAAACTACTACAAAGTTTACAACCTGCCGAAATACTACATCCTAAAAATTATCAGGCTGCTTTTAAAGAAAGTTTTGGAACTGGATTTTATACTTATGGTTTAGATGCTTGGATATTTGATGAAGCCTTTGCTACCGAACAATTATTAAAACAATTTCAAACCAGCACTTTAAAAGGTTTTGGTATTGCAGCGCAAAAATTGGGTATTATGGCAGCAGGAGCTATACTACATTATTTAAAAGAAACAGAGCATCCCCACCTTCAACATATTCATACTATTAAAAGTATTGTGCGTGAAGAAATATTGTGGATGGATAAATTTACCATTCGCAATTTAGAATTAATAGGCAATGGCGCCGATAGAAAAGGACTGCTTGAAATTATGGATGCCACCAAAAGCCCCATGGGTGCAAGGTTATTAAAAAGATGGTTGGTATTTCCATTACAATCCATTACGCAAATTAATAAACGCTTAGATGCAGTGGCTAATTTATTAGCTGATACTAATGGCTCTATGGAATTAGGAGCCCTTATAGAATCTTGTGGCGACTTAGAAAGGCTTGCTAGCAAGTTATCGACCAAAAAAATACAACCAAGAGAACTTGTGCAGTTAGCAAAATCATTAGAGGCGGCTACTACCATTAAAGAATTATTATCAAGCAATACCAATAGTTATTTAGAAGAAATTGCCAATGCCATTTCGGTTTGTGCTAAAACTAAGGCTGCCATATTCAGTACCCTTCAAGAGCAACCCCCTGCCACTACTGTGAAAGGAGGCTTTATCAAAGAAGGTGTTTCAACTACTTTAGATGAATTAAGAAATATATCCAGTGGTGGAAAAGATTTTTTAACGCAGATACAAAACAAAGAAGCAGAGATTACAGGTATCTCTTCTTTAAAAATTGGATACAATAATGTGTATGGTTATTATTTAGAAGTAACCCATGTACATAAAAACAAAGTGCCTGCCGAGTGGATACGCAAACAAACCCTAACTACTGCAGAAAGGTATATTACGCCTGAATTAAAAATTTACGAAGAAAAAATATTAGGCGCTGAGGATAAAATTTTAAGTCTTGAACAAGAAATGTATCAAGACTTACTTGACCAAGTGTTTACAGAAATGGGCTCCATTCAAAACAACGGACAACTTATTGGAACCTTGGATTGTTTATTATGTTTTGCACAAATTGCTAAAGAAAATAAATATTGCAAACCTAGTTTAACAGAAGAGGCTATTTTAAATATTACAGCAGGTAGGCACCCAGTGATTGAAAAAACTTTGGCTATTGACCAAGACTATATTCCCAATGATGTTTTCTTAGACCCTGCCACCCAACAAATTATTATTTTAACAGGACCTAATATGAGTGGTAAAAGTGCAGTGTTAAGACAAACTGCCTTAATTACCCTTATGGCGCATATGGGATCTTATGTCCCTGCGCAGGCAGCTTCTATTCCACTTACCGATAAAATATTTACCCGCGTGGGCGCGAATGATAATTTAAATGCAGGAGAGTCCACCTTTATGGTGGAGATGCTTGAAACCGCCAGCATTTTAAATAATATTAGCGCACGTAGTTTAATACTACTTGATGAAATTGGAAGAGGCACTTCTACCTATGATGGTATTTCAATTGCTTGGAGTATTGTGGAGTTCTTGCATCAATCAAAACAAAAGCCTAAAACTTTATTTGCCACCCATTATCATGAGTTGAACGATTTAGAAGCGCAACTTTCTACCGTGCATAATTTTCATGTAAGCCATAAAGAAGTGGGAAATAAAATTATTTTCTTACGAAAACTCACTAAAGGAGGCAGCACACATAGTTTTGGTATTCATGTAGCGAAGATGGCGGGCATGCCCAATATTTTAGTGAA
>JBAXWU010000140.1:0-3036 GCA_037128235.1 Chitinophagia bacterium
CAATGAGGCATTTAGGCTTTATCTGGATGCCTACCATGCCAGCCTGACCCGCGACACTTTGAAGATCAAACAACGCGACGCGGCAAGGCAGACCTTGACCGAATTACTCAAACATCTTGCCAGCTATCTTGAAGTGATAGCGCATCTCGACACGGCGATGCTGGCTACCACCGGCTACGATTTGCGTAAGGACATCGTGCGAGGCATACACGGCGGCACTTTGCCCGCTCCATCCGATTTCAAGATTGCCCATGGGCCTAAAAGCGGCTCGTTAATGCTGCATGTCGCACGGTTGGCCGGGGCGAAAAGCTATGAAGTGCAGAGGGTCCAAGGCGACCCTGCCAATGAAGACAACTGGAAACCTGCCACCACTTCGGCAACCGGAACCCATATACTGCTGGAAGGGCTAACCCCCACCCAAACCTATTGGTTCCGCATCCGCGCCATCGGCAGCGGCGGCGAGGGGGTTTGGACTGATCCTGTGAGTGTGATTGTGATTTGAGAGTGTTATTCTAGTGAAAATGGTGGTAGGGTAAGGTAAGCTTGCAAACTGTATTTTTTCAGAACCTATGTGTTGTGATTCATTCCTTTTGATTTCCCTATGGGCTAGTCTCATCAAACACTAAAGTTCTTGAAATGTGACCTTAAGATTTCACAACATTCACCTAAATTAGAGGATGTAAGATATGATTAATCGAATTTGTTTAATTCTTGCTAGCTTGTTATTGCTGTTTCCACTTTTAACGAGTAATGGGTATTCACAGGAATCGAATTTACCAACTAATGAGCTTGTTAAGTATATTCAAATAAACAAAGATAAAAATGGAAAACTTTACAATGTTACAACAGTCCAAGCTGAAATTCCACGGCAAATCCAAGAATGGATACCTAAAACAAAAGATGAAAAGTTATTAAACCGGAAAGAGATAAACGAACTTGCAACAAAATATCATTTATTTGAACGGACAAAAATGAATCCACAGTTAAGATATAAAGAAGGTGACATTTCATATTGGTTAGAACAACACATTTCTTCATGGGAGTTGTCACTTGAATTTTTATCTCGTCGATTGGTGCTTCTTGTAGCAGATCAGCATAATGCAACTATACCAACTCAAGGTGATCTGTCCCATTGGTCACAGCAAATATATACATCTCTGTACAACAATGCACAGATAAAATGGAATAAATAGATCAAATAATTTATGAGGAGATTCAAATGCCAAAAATTAAATTAAAAGGCGCAAATTTTGTTAACGTCAATTTATTAAGATATAAAAAAGTAAATAGTGAGGTATTAGTTTTTTCAGAAATAATTAATTCCACTGAATTATACCCCAAAGATTGGGAAAATCATGATGAACAAATCATGCAAATTATCTATTGCATTCGACATAAAGCATTTGACCTAATAAAAAATTATAAAAAGAGATTCGAAGGCAATTTTACTCCTCTTGAAATATACAATCTTTACCTATTACACCATGCCTCACGTTTTTGTAGATATGACGATCCTGAAATTGAAATGGATCCTAGACGGTTAGAATATATGTGGTTTACGCTTTCTTTGATGGCTAAATTCCTGAAAACTTCTAACCTTGAAGCACCCGTTAGAAAATTGCATAATAATCATAACCTTGAAACAGTAGAAATTAAAACAGATACTAATATTGAGATAGTAGCAAGGTGCGATGGTGTAAAATATTTCGCAGGGTGCGATGGTGTAAAATATTTCAAAGTTGAATCAATAAAAAATGATCGCGTTATTTATCTTGAAGATTTGCCATTAGATATATGGGGAAGCTATTTAGGCGATTTTGGTGATGTCTGGGTTGTGCTTCAAGACACTTATGGAAATTATTATCTTCAAAACCCTCCAGTTGTTTTTTTCAATGATGGACGTTGGCATTCTGTTAATATTGTTCCTGGAGCAGACATTGCTTCAATTAGCTTTATTGAGGTAGATCAATCAGGAAATCAATTATTAAGAGTAATGGTAAAACAAAACAATTGGAATGGATTTAAAATTCTACCACAAAATAGTAAAAATTTAGCAACTGTAAGAATCAATGTCAAGACAAATATATCATATAGTATAAAACATCTTAATAAACAAAAACCGTGTATCTCGTGCAAGATTACAATTGATACTAATTTACCTCCCATAAAAGATATTGATTTGCCAATTGAGATACAAGGTTTTTACACTGGTATTAAATGCGAGGCATGGATTTTTCTAAAGGATAAATATAGAAGATATTATCTTCAGAATTAAAAAGTTGAGTATATTACAGAACAACAGTGGATTGCAAGAAACATAATGCCTGGATATGACATAACTACCATCTATGTAGTTGCAGTTAATAATAGCGTGAATGAATTTCTTGAGAATCTAGTCAAGAAACGAATTTGGTCCGCAATGGATCAATTGCCTCCCGGTACTAAAAATATTGCAGAATTACCTATAAATAGGATATTTTGAGTATGCTTACATATGGTGTAATTTTATTAGCATCGCCTTTATTTTTGTATTCATTTTGGCAAATAATTGGTATTTTTATTAGTACGTTAACGAAAAAAAATGTCAATAACGATCATTATAGATCGTTGGAGAGAACTAAAGTAGCAATATTATATCCAACATGCGATGACTTTTCGGCTTCTGCTTGTGAATCCTTATTACTACAAACCAATGTAGAATTTCATTTGTATATACTTGATGACTCAAGACTTACTAATATAAAAAATGAAATTGATATATGGGCAAAATTAAATCTACAAAAAGTGACTATAATTAGGCGACCAGATCGAAATAATTTTAAAGGAGGGAATATTAATAATTGGTTATTTAATCATTGTAACTCTTCGTGCTATCTATATATATTGGTAGTAGATGCCGATGAAATATTACCATCAAATTTTACTGTTAATCTCTTAAATAGAATTCAAAGTGGCAATTGGTCATTTGTACAAGCCGGACACAATAGAGTTGTTCCCGACGATAAGTCAATGAATTTAAGCTATTTTTAGGTTCCA
>JBAXWU010000141.1:0-2999 GCA_037128235.1 Chitinophagia bacterium
TGCTGATGTAAAGCAGTATTTAAAAACCTTACCTGCTAATAAATATGATTTAGTGTTAATGGACCCACCTACTTTTAGCAATAGTAAAAGAATGAAGGATGTATTAGATATTCAAAGAGACCATGTAGAATTAATCAATGATGTTCTTCGCGCCATGAAACCAGGAGGTATCTTATATTTTAGTACTAATTTTTCTCATTTCAAAATAGATGCAGAAAGTATTCATACCAAACTCATTAAAGATATTACCAAGGCTACTACCCCATTTGATTTTGATGGAAGATTGAAAAGAGCCTGCTTTAAATTACAGAAGCCAGTATAAATTCGTGAATAGCTAGTACCTGTGGCGTTAATAATTGTATTTCATCATTCACAATTACTTTATCACATAAACGCATTTTAATCGTATCACTAATTTGATGATGCATTCTTTTTTCAGCTTCTTGTTTTGTGCAAGCATCTCTTTGCATAATTCTTTGAATTCTTAAAGGCATAGGTGCTGTTACCCCAATAACAAAGTCTAAACCTTCTACTGCATTTGATTCAAATAAAAGAGCTGCTTCTTTAATTACATAAGGTACTGTTTGAAGTTGAGCCCAGTCCCAGGCAGCTTGAATAGTGATAGGATGAACAATAGAATTTAATAAGGCCAACTGATGCGCGTCAGAAAAAACAATGGAAGACAAATAGGCTTTTTGTAAAATACCATTCTCATACACCTTATCTCCAAACTGTTTTATAAGAGCTGTTTTAATTTCAGGACTTGTTTGCATCAACTGCTTGGCAGTATCATCTGCATTAAATACAGGCACACCCAGGTTCTCAAATATTTTGGCCACCATGGTTTTACCTGCACCAATACCCCCCGTAAGTCCGATCATCTTAGACATAAAAAAGTCCGAAATTAGTTACCCCAATTTCGGACTTTTTTTAATCAAACCAATTATAATTATTTAGGGTTGGTTTTTGACCACTCTAAGCTTATAGATGATTTTTCAAGTTTCAAGTAAGAACCAGGGCTTACTTCTAATTGAATTGTATTGTCTTCGTTTACTTTATTCACCGTACCATGAATACCTGCGATAGTAACTATTTTGTCTCCTTTTTGAATATCGTCAATAAACTTTTTTTGCTCTTTTGCTTTTTTAGCTTGTGGACGAATCATAAAAAACCAGAAAACTAAAATGATACCACCCAACATTACTAATTGGAAAGTACCGCCACCTTGTGGTGCTTGTAATAAAATTGCTGTCATTGTAATTTATTTAGTTGTTTATGTTTTAATAGTTGTGTTTATATAGCTGTGTTTATAAATTCCTTTTCTTATAAAACCGCTCTTGCAAATATATGTTATTTACAGTCTTATTTTTTGGGCGCCGATGGTTTGTGACTTATTTTTTGAATTTTTCCCGATCCCACTAACTCTTTATGAATATTATCCAATATACCATTCACAAAATGACCACTTTGTTCGGTACTATAATCCTTGGCTAAATCGATGTATTCGTTTATTGTCACCTTGGTAGGTATGGTATCAAAATACAATAACTCACAAACGCCCAAACGAAGTAGTATCATATCTATCACGGCAATACGTTCTGGATCCCAGTTATTTAATTTAGGTTTAATTACCTCTTCTGTATATCCTTTTTTATCAATGGCCGTTTGTAGTAATTCGGTAGCGAATTTCATTTTCTCGTCTCCCACTAAATCTAGAAAATCAATACTGCCTGGTTTTTGCAAATAATCCAAGATAAAGCCTACCATCATTTCCCCTTCATCTTCCCAGTTAGCAAAACGCTCGTCTATATATTCTAAAATATTATCTGACTCTAGAATAAGGCTGCCAAATATATATTTAAGTATTTCTTTCTCTTTGGCCTTGTCTCTACTTTGTTCTTCGATATAGGTTTTATAAATAGCCGATTCTGATAAGTTTCTAAACAAGGTTTTTACAATATCCTCGTCCACCCATTGTGCAGGATTTACAAGGGCCAATGCTTTTTTGAATTTTTCGGACTCGATGGTTTGCCAAACAATACTATTGCCAGCTAACTTAATATTAACGGATAAATCGGCTTGATTGGGTAAATTTTTGGAGGCTCTCTGCCCTGCCTCTACCTCGGCATAAAGGGCTACTTCGTGTATAAGATGAACAAGGAAAACGAATAAATTACGCGTTTTGTCAAATTCCTTCTGAAGTAGGGAGCCGGGACTGCCTTGGTTTTGATTTTCAACCATATACAGCACCTGCATTACTTTAATTCTAATATTTCTTCGGTTCATCATATGTATAAGAGCTAAACGGCTGCAAATCTATCTAAAATTATTGGTAAAAACTGACATTTTTTACCATAATCCTTTGCGTATCATGCAATTTTAGGCATAGATTTGCTTCCCTTACGCTTGAAAAACAATAAAACTGAAAATTTGACCTATTCCATAGGTAAATATTGCAGTGGCACGGTTATCGATGTAAAGGATATACACAATTATTTAATAAACAAAAAACGATAAAGTATGGCTAAGAAATTAAACATTACTCCTCTACATGACAGAGTAATAGTTAAGCCTGCCGCTGCAGAAGAAAAAACAGCTGGAGGAATCATCATCCCTGATACTGCAAAAGAAAAACCACAACGTGGTGTAGTACTTGCTGCTGGAATAGGTAAAAAAGACGAACCCGTAACTGTAAAAGTAGGCGATAACGTTTTATACGGTAAATACGCTGGAACAGAAATTCAAATTGATGGTCAAGATTTATTGATCATGCGCGAAAGCGATATTTTAGCAATTGTATAATTGTTAAAGTAAGTAGAATTATTAATTAACGAAATAAAATAAGTTTATATGTCTAAAATGATTTTTTTCGACTTAGAAGCGAGAAATAAAATGAAAAAAGGGGTTGACACTTTAGCCAACGCCGTAAAAGTAACCTTAGGACCAAAAGGTCGTAACGTTGTTATTGAAAAGAAATTCGGATCACCTTCTATTACAAA
>JBAXWU010000142.1:0-2998 GCA_037128235.1 Chitinophagia bacterium
TGACGAACAGTTTGTCCGTTATTAATAAGTTGCTTCAAAGATTCAATTCCAATGGTTAAATGTCTTTCCACAAATTGCGCAGTCACTTTAGAATCGCTGGCTTCTGTTTTGACGCCTTCTGGTACCATTGGAGAATCACTTACTAATAATAAAGCACCTGTTGGAATTTTATTATAAAAGCCCACTGTAAAAATAGTAGCTGTTTCCATATCAATGGCGTAAGCTCTAATATCGGTTAAATATTCTTTGAATTTTTCATCGTGCTCCCATACTCTTCTATTCGTTGTATACACAGTACCTGTCCAATAATCTACACCGTTATCTCTAATGGTGGTAGAAATTGCTTTTTGTAAAGCGAAGGCAGGAAGTGCTGGTACTTCTGGTGGAAAATAATCGTTGGATGTACCCTCACCTCTTATCGCTGCAATGGGTAATATTAAGTCTCCAATTTTATTTCTCTTTTTTAGTCCACCACATTTACCTAAAAATAAAACAGCTTCAGGTTGAATAGCTGTTAGTAAATCCATAATAGTAGCAGCACCCGGACTACCCATTCCAAAGTTTATTATAGTAATGCCGTCTGCAGTAGCGCACTGCATAGGACGGTCCTTTCCAATGACTTCTACCTTATGCATTTCTGCAAACATGTTCACATAATTGCTAAAGTTGGTCAGTAGTACAAAACGACCTAATTGGTCTAAGTTAGCGCCCGTATACCTTGGTAACCAATTCTCTACGATTTCTTCTTTTGTTTTCATACTATCAAATTTTAAGGTTTCTACTACTTATCTTTGGGCAAAGTATTATATAAAAATACGAATTTTAATTTAAATGATAGTTCTACAGTATCCAAGCTACCCTTTTAAAATAAAAGCCCTAAATGGCAAGGATCAAATATTTGATCCCTTTAGAAAGACTTGGGTGCTACTTACACCCGAAGAATGGGTAAGACAAAACCTATTACAATACCTAGTTCAAAGCTTAGATTATCCTTCCAGTTTAATTGCGGTAGAAAAAGAAATTAAATTAGGAGAACTTTCTAAACGATTTGATATAGTCGTGTATAAAAACGAAATGCCCTGGATGATTATCGAATGCAAAGAAGCAAAGGTTGCCTTAAATGAAAAAACGATGGATCAAATTTTACAGTACCAACAAGTATTAATGGCTCAGTATTTATTTATGAGCAATGGACATGAAACACTTGGAGCTAAAATAGAATCGGGGAAACTGCAAGCTTTGCAAAATTTCCCCGATTACGCATAAAATTTATTTTCTATTTTTACGCTTTCACTACATATAAAATATTGCTTCCCAACTACTAAGGAAAGATACCTAATTCAGCATAAGAAGTACCTACTTTATTAATAGCACATACATAGGCTGCAGTGCGCATATCTGGAATAGAGGGATTCGCTTTCCAAATATCCATAATTTCTCTAGTAGCGTTAATCATGGTTTCTTCTAGTCCACTATGCACTAAATCAATTTCGTCAGGACCATGTGCAATAATTTCTTTTTCAGATTCAGTTACTTTTTTGCCCGTTAACTCTTCAATTTGATTTAGAATATTAATATTGGCATTCTCCGTAAATCTTTTTTCTAAACGGCCATACCTTACGTGACTTAAATTTTTCAACCACTCAAAATAAGAAACCGTTACACCCCCTGCATTTAAGTACATATCAGGAATCACTAATACGCCTTTAGCAGCTAGTATATCATCGGCTTCAGGTGTTAGAGGACCATTCGCCGCTTCTCCAATTATTTTTGCTTTAATGCGTGGCGCATTCGTTCCATCAATTACATTTTCTAAAGCAGCAGGAATTAAAATATCACAAGCTAATTCTAAAGCCTCTGCACTTTTTTCAATATTTTTTGCGCCTGGAAAATTTAAAATACTACCTGTTTTTTTACGGTGTTGGAATACTTCTTCTTCATTCAAACCTGCTTCATTAAAAATAGCCCCTTCAAATTCTGCAATAGCTACTACAATAGCGCCATGCTCTCTAAAGAATTTAGCAGAATAATAGCCCACATTTCCCAAACCTTGTACCACTACTTTTTTATTTTCAATACCCACCGCTAAACCTTGTTTTTTCATCACATCCTCCATTAAACATATTTCTCTCACTCCAAAAAATACACCTAATCCAGTGGCTTCCTTTCTTCCTCTAACGCCTCCTAATGAAATAGGCTTTCCTGTAACACAACCTGCTGCATCAATTTCTCCTGGCTTCAAAGACTGATAAGTATCAACTATCCAAGCCATTTCTCTTTCCCCTGTTCCATAATCTGGTGCAGGTACATCAATACCAGGACCTATAAAATTTTTCTTCACTAATTCAGAAGTATATCTTCTTGTAATTTTTTCTAGTTCATAAGTGCTTAAACTTCTTGGACTAATTTTGATACCGCCCTTAGCACCACCAAAAGGCACATTCACAATAGCACATTTGTAGGTCATTAAGGCCGCTAGTGCCATTACTTCGTCCTGGTTCACTGCCATACTAAAACGAATACCTCCTTTACATGGCGACTTATGTTGTGAATGCTGCACACGATAAGCTTCAATGACTTCAATATGGCCATCATCCATTTTAACAGGGAAGCGCATACTGTAAATACTATTACAAGCTTTAATTTGTTCTAATATTCCTTGTTCCCAACTTGTAAATTTGGAAGCTTTATCAAAACTTCTTTCAACACTTTGAAAGAAACTATACTCTTTATTTTCTGACATAAAAATGATTTTAATTTTGAATTAATCTTTCGAATTAATTTTTAGCGTTAATCTTTTGGGTTAGTCTTTAGCATTATTTTCTAATGCTGCTATTTTCTTATCAACAGTTACAACATAAATAAATAGTCCTACTAGTATAATAGTCACCACAGTCATGACTATATAAATTTTACCTTGCTGAACCATGATACCGCTATTCTCAACAACCTTTGTTTGTAATAATTGAAACATATATTTTTATTTATTCTTGATTGA
>JBAXWU010000143.1:0-2973 GCA_037128235.1 Chitinophagia bacterium
GATGTCTTTCCTTAGTAAACTTGGCTTGCGTAATTGGTTTAAGAAAACTAAACAACCTACTGCAACTAGAACGCATCTTAACAGGCCATTATCTATTGAATCTCTTGAAACAAGAATTACTCCAACCCTTTCTACGGCGCCAGGCCATGATCAGGGTCAAATACTTCATATAGTTCAATCAAATGCGCCAGATACTTTAACTATTGACTTAACTGGTACTACTTTAACTATTACAGGTAACAACAACACGATTACGGGTACCGTTTTTAATACTACGGCTGTTAATGGGACTTATACTTTAGATCTTGCTAGCACTAATGCTGCTGGTTTTGCAGGCATTTGGGTGGATCAGTTGCTTTCTGTTGATACTTTAACTGTTACTGGTTTAGATTTTGGTGGTTCTGCTCCTAAGTCTAATCCTATAACAACAAATACTAATATTACGATAGAATTTTATGGTAATAGTAAAACTGATCTAACTAATGCCCAAGGAATTAATAATCTTAGATTTGGAGGGAATTATATTAGTTCTAGAAATGATGATATTGTTTACCAACAATATAGTTCTATTCAAAACTTAGTAACGACTCCACAATATTCCGTTGCAAATATCCCTAATGCTTCCTTACCTTTATTAAACCAATACGGTGGTCAGACTGGTAATTATTTCAATATTTTTGACTTTAATCACAGTACCAGCACTGCTCAGCCAATTACTGTTTCAGGAGGCCCAATCGCTTTCCAAGCAACAAGTATTTTAGGTTCAGCTTCCATCGATATCGATACCGAAATAGTTTTAGGGACTGATTTATTATTAGGTTATGCCTTAAGTGGTAACACTGCAATTAATTCTAATGCTGCTTTAAGTAATTCAGGAACCACTAATGATAGTGGCCCAAACACTTCTTTTTCCTCCTTATTTTCTTCAGCGACTCTACATGATCTTTTTATTACAACATCGGGAAGTGTGAGTTTGAACGGTATAAATTTAGGTATCCTTGGTGACTTAAATATTTATGATACAGGCAATTTTGTTGCAAGTAGGGACCAAAACAGTACCGATGTCATAGTAAAAAATTTGGTTTTTAATGGTAATAAAGATGCAAATGCCAATGCTAAATTTATGAAAAATGTTACGGTTTCAGAAAACTTCTATATTTATAATTATGGCAGTAGTAAAGGCAATGATTCTAATATAGAAATTGGCTCCAATGCGCTTAATAATGTTTTACCACCTTCAGCCTCTAATTATTTTTTAAATATTGGTGGCTCATTTGAAGTAGAACCAAAAAAAGTTGGTACTAAACCTATTTTTTCAATTTCCGCTTACCCTAAAACTGACGGTATTTATAACTTAAATGTGTATTCAGATTTAACAACCATTGGCACTAATGCTACTTTAAAAAACACAGGGGACTTCAGCGTTGGCGCACCAGGTAGAACTAATGCTACAGCTAATGCTCAATTTATAGTTGGTGGATTTATTGATGGCAACAAAGCTCCAAGAATAGATTCAGGGTCCCAAACTATAAAAATATTTGCTGATGTTACTGCAGGATCTGACATCTCATTTAATACCGCTTTATCTACTCAAGCCGCAACGGCTGGAAGATCTGTTACAAATTCTTTTGATCGAGAATTTACTATTAATGCACTAAGCGGCAATTTAACTATAGATAAAGAAATCACGCTTAATTCAATTTCATTTGGTTCTCCTACAGGCTCAAATTTAATCTTATCTGCAGGAACTGATGATGGTACCGGCAACATTCCTGATGGAGCAACGGCCGGGAATAAAAATAATGTTATAATCGGGGGGGTAAATGGACTAAACCGCACGCTTACTATAGCCCAAACTGCTGGGTTTTTAGCTAAAGGTCAGGTTACTGTATCAAACTTGATATTAAATAAAAATCTACTAAAAGCTAACAGCGGAGCTGGATTTTATACTTTTAACGTAAACATCGGTACGGATTCAGTGGGTGTCAACTTTATTACTAATCAAGGCTTTTATAGTATTTTAATGCAAGGTGATAACAATTATTTTGCAGGCACTTCATTTTTTTATAACTTTGGTCAGGTTATTTTAGGAGTTAGATCTTCTTCTGTTTTTAATTTCGAAACAGGAGCGACATTTGAAGCTACTAAATTTGCTAGTGGGCAGATTTATGCGCCAGTTGTTCGTGGTATCGGTACGGTAAAAAACCGTTCTATTGGAGATATAAATCTTAATGGTGCAACTTTAGCACCTGGTTTTACGGGTAATGACTATGGCGTATTAAAATTCCTTCTACCTTTAAATTTAAAGGAAGCATACCCTTTTGATTCACCTAATAATGTAAAAGGTACCTATTATGTTGATTTTAGTGGCCAAGTACCTGGTATTAACCAAAATCAAATTATTACAAACCAACTATATATTGATGGTGATTATATTTTATACCCTGTTTTTAGAAATCTAGATGTTCCAATAGGAACTACCTTGAAAATTGTAGACCAACCATCAAGTCTTGCAATATTTGGTAGATTTTCAGGATTAACAGATCCCATAAACAATATTTATTCGATTCTTAACGAGGGGGCTACTTTTTATGCTTCAGGCGCAAGTTACACTATTACTTATCAAGGTGGGAACGGGAACGATGTTGTAATTACTTATAATGGTATTGCTGTTGACGGCCCTGAAACAATTGTTTTTGTAGACGATAATAATTTGCTTAATGTACTTGGCAAGGATGGTAGCAGTAATGTGACTCTTGAAAATTCAATAGGGTCTTTAGATGTTCTTCAATTATCAATAAGTGATGTTACCTTTGGTCTTACTGGATTCGCATATGGCTCTAAAGTAATAGATAATTCTATTACCATTGATGTTGGATCACCTTTAACAATCCGTGATAATGACTTATTAGGAATTAAAGTTCAGCAAAATGCCGGTAATGATATTCTTAATTTAGTTAATTTGTCATTCTT
>JBAXWU010000144.1:0-2921 GCA_037128235.1 Chitinophagia bacterium
GTATAAGATAGTGTATCTGATAGGCAAGAACAAATTTATAATAATCCCTACTCTATTAATGGCACACAAAATATTGAGCAGGCTGTTAAAGAAATATTTTTAGTAAGTGATAACAATGCAGCCAACAGATTATTTGAATTTGTGACACCGCATACAGTGCACGAACAATTAGCTAGCAAAGGCTATAAAGATGTTTATATCAGAAACCGATTAGAATTAGGAAGAACAGCCAAAGAAAATAGAAGCACTCAGGCTATTGATTTTTATAATGAGCAAGGAAAAATAATTTATCATCAGCCTACAGCCTTTAATAAAGACAGCCTTCCTTATTATAATGCCTTTATAGGCAATGGCTATTTTAACAATCAAGATTCCTTAATCAAAGGCCCTTTAAATTTTTCAGATAAAAACAGAATTTATCTAAGTGACCTTACTCATATTTTAAAATCGGTTTTATTCTTTGATCAAACACCCCCTTCTCAAAGATTTAATTTAACCACAGAGGATAGAAAGTTTTTATTGCACTACATGCATACCTTACCAACTGAATCGCAGTATCCTACTTATGATACGGCTAACTATTGGCCAAACTATTGCAAGTTTTTATACACAGGTTCGGAAAAAGGCCCCTTTCCTTCCAATATTAAAATATTTAATAAAGTAGGAGACGCTTATGGGTTCTTATTAGACATTGCCTATGTGATAGATCCGGAAAAGAAGATTGAGTTTATGTTAAGTGCCGTTATCTATTGCAATAGCGATGGCATTTTAAACGATAGCAAGTACGATTACGATTCAGTGGGCTATCCTTTTTATAAAAACTTAGGCCAGTTAATCTACAACTACGAGCTTCAACGCAAAAAAGCCTTTCTCCCAAACTTTACCCCCTTGCTTGAAGCAGCCAAATAGATGTTAATAGAAAGGGAATAATTAATGGATATTCAAAGTCCAAAACTTACGTCTGTTTGCGATTTATTTGCGAAATTCGTATCTCAAATAAGTAATCATGATATTATCTTCTCTATTAAACAGATTCAGTGAGCCAGAAACTTTAAAAATGGCCAAATTAGGCCGTGAACTAAGAGCCCAAGGCAAAGACGTTATTGACTTAAGTTTGGGTGAACCCGACTTCGATACCCCTCAACATATTAAAGACGCCGCTATCAAAGCCATCAATGATAACTGGTCTCACTATACACCCGTAGCTGGTTTCGCCGATTTAAGAGAAGCTGTTTGCAGTAAATTAAAGCGCGATAATAATTTAGACTACAAACCCGAAAATATTATTACTTCTACCGGTGCTAAACAAAGTTTAGCCAATGCTATTCTAGCCTTAGTAGACGATGGCGATGAAGTAATCATTCCAACCCCTTACTGGGTAACTTATTCTGAACTTGTAAAAATTGCCAGAGGTAAAGTGGTAGAAATTAGAAGTACTGTAGAAGATGGTTTTAAAGTAAGCCCTGCACAAGTAGAAGCCGCTATTAGTTCAAGAACAAAAGTATTTATGTTCTCTTCCCCCAATAACCCTTCTGGTGCAGTGTATAATAAAGCTGAATTAGAAGCACTTGCCAATTTATTTAAAAAATATCCTGGCATTACTATATTATCAGATGAAATTTATGAGTACATCAATTTTGAAGGTAAGCATGAAAGTATTGCACAATTTGGTGCCATCAAGGATCAAATAATTGTGATTAACGGATTAAGTAAAGGTTTTGCCATGACTGGTTGGAGATTAGGTTATACAGCTTCAAGTGTTGAATTAGCAAAGGCTATGGAAAAATTACAAGGTCAATTTACTTCAGGCACTTGTAGTATTACACAAAAAGCGGCAGTCACTGCCTTAGTAGGCGATTTAAAACCTTCTATTGAAATGACGGAAGAGTTTACGCGTCGTCGTACAAAAACATTAGCGCTCGTAAACGATATTCCTGGCTTTAAATGCTTTGCGCCTCAAGGAGCCTTTTATGTATTCCCCGATGTAAGTGCTTATTATGGTAAGTCTGATGGCAGCACCAACGTTACCAATGCATCTGACTTTAGTATGTATCTTTTAAACGAGGCCAATGTATCTTCTGTAATGGGAGATGCTTTTGGAGAACCTAACTGTGTTCGTTTCTCTTTTGCCAATAGCATGCCAAATATTGAGAAAGCATGGGCTAGAATAAAAGAAGCCTTGGCTAAATTAAAATAAAGCCATTTAGTGTAAATAAATTAATTTTAGAAGCGTTATATAAGTAACGCTTCTTTTTTTAGCAGATACTATGACGCCAGAGAAATTTCAAATGTTTGAAAATAGGTTGCTTAAAAATTATAAGCACCGCATTAAACAAGCTAAACGACAAAATATTAGCTGCTGGCGTTTGTATGATCATGACCTACCAGAATTTCCCGTTTGTGTTGAAATTTACGAAGACTATATTTATATAGCTGAATATAATCGCCGCCATAGTTTAAGCGATGAAGAACATGAGACTTGGTTAATCGAAACCAAAAACTGTATTGCTAATATTACCAGCCTTCCTATTGAGAATATGTACTTAAGAGTACGCAAGAGAATGGATCATAAAGAAGAGCAGTATGAAAAAGAAGAAGCCCTTCCTGTTTCTAAAATAATTACGGTAAATGAAAATGGTTTACAATTTAAAGTAAACCTTACCGACTACCTAGATTCTGGTTTATTTTTAGACCACCGTATTACAAGACAAATGGTGCAAGCAGAATGTAAAGACACTGAGTTTCTAAATTTATTTTCCTACACCAGTTCTTTTTCTGTGTATGCTGCAGCAGCAGGTGCTAAAACCGTTACCTCTGTTGATTTATCGAAAACTTATTTAGCCTGGAGTGAAGAAAACTTTGCTTTGAATAAATTAAATAATAAACTAGCCTACCAATTTATTCACGCCGATGTAAAGCAG
>JBAXWU010000145.1:0-2909 GCA_037128235.1 Chitinophagia bacterium
TGGGCTATTGGGAAGGCTGAATAAATAAGCAATAAAGTAGTTAAAACACTACCTGCTTTTCCTAGGCCCGTGCTAGCGGCATCGGTGAAATACCCCATAGCACCATGAATAATGGTAATTTCCATGGAAATAAATACTACAATCGATAGAATCTGATAGATTGACTTCGTGTAGGATCTTACTCCATTTTGAGAATCGAAATTATCTACTGCGGAGTTTAACTGCGCATTCAAAACTTTTTGATTCACCATCTGGGGGAAATCAAGAATTTGCTGATAAATTTTTTTCATTTTTGGTTTTGGTTTGGTTATTAATAAGCAATTCGGTTAATAGAAATTACAATTAATAATCATATAATATGGCTATCTGAAAAACCAGCAAAAATGTAATTTTACAAGCTGTCTGTAAAGCCCTGACAGTCAAGTTATAAGTCTAGAATATTTTTTTTGCTCAAAATGCAATTTTGTGTTTTCTTTAACATTTATATTTTGTAAACTATATAGGAAGATTCATTTTAAGTCATTGAACAAGAGTTCATTGATAGGAAAAAATAGTATAACTTGATGAATTCAAAATGTAGAATAAGTAATTAACTAACTTGTTGGCATGAATTTTACCATTGGCAGCATTGAAAATTGGGTAGCAAATTATTATGGCATAGAAGTAAAAGCGTCTGTGCTCAATGGATATGATGAACTTAATTTTTTATTAGTTGAAAAATCGGGTAAGAAAAATATTTTAAAAGTTTCTAACAGCAGCCACGACTATTTTTTCTTAGAAGCACAAGTAAAAATTCTACAGCATTTAGCTAAGTCTGAACTAGCTACACAATTTCAAACTTATACATTAAATAAAAAAGGAGAAACCTTAACAGAAATTATCCTTGAAGAGGCCACTTATTATATTAGAATATTAAGTTTTTTAGAAGGTAGTTTTTGGGTAGAAGCAGTAGCAAAAAACAAAGCACTATTTGAAAATTTAGGAACTTTCTTAGGCAAGATGGATAAAAGCCTGCAAAGCTTTAAACATCCTGGTATGCATAGGCATTATACTTGGGATATTAGTACCGCACGCGATGCCAATTATAAAATAAACTATATAAAGGATGCTGCTAAAAAAAGAATTGCAGATTATTTTATGCTGCAATTTGAAACAGAAGTACTGCCCACCCTTTCTTCTTACAGACAAGCCTATACACATAATGATGCCAATGATTATAATGTATTAGTGGAGGGTGATGCCATTGCAGGACTAATTGACTTTGGTGATATGGTATACACGGCCCTAATTAATAATGTTGCAGTAGCCTGTACTTATGCAATGCTGCACCAGTCCGACCCACTAGCCGCTGCCGTTCTAGTAGTGAAGGGCTATCATAGTGCTTATGCCTTGGAAGAAAAAGAATTAAGTATTTTATATTATTTAATAGCTGCAAGGCTTTGCATTAGTGTAACGCAGTCTGCCTATAATGGTTCTTTGGATACCAACAATGAACATCATTTCATAACAGAGCAACCTGCCTGGGACTTACTCTGTTATTTAATTACGCTTAATCCTATTAAAGCCGAAAACACTTTTAGACTAGCTTGTAATTTTACTTCTATCGTTAATGAAAAAGAAAATTATACAAACTTAGAAACTAAAAGAAATGAGCATATTGGAAGAAACCTAAGTATTAGTTATGAAAAACATTTAAAAATTGATAAGGCTGCCTTACAATATTTATATGATGATAAAGGCAATACCTATATTGATTGCGTCAACAATGTAAGTCATATAGGACATTGTCATCCCAGCGTTGTAAGGGTGATGCAAAAACAAATTGCTAGTTTAAATACCAATACCCGTTATTTAAATGAGCATTTAATTCAGTATGCAGAAAAATTAACAGCTAGTTTACCTGCTGGTTTAAATGTTTGTTATTTTACCAATAGCGGTAGTGAGGCTAATGATTTAGCTATTAGAATTAGTAGGCATTTCACAAAACAAAAAGACATCATTGTTTTAGACCATGCTTATCATGGCACTTCAACGGCCACTATTGAAATGAGCCCTTATAAATTTGATAGAGAAGGTGGCATGGGTCAAATGCCTTGGATACATAAAGCCATGAACCCCGATTTATACAGAGGTACTTATACCTATGACGATGCAAGTGCAGGTATTAAATATGCAAAGGATGTAAGTAATATTATTGATGCCATTGCGAAAGAAAATAAAAAGCCTGCTGCATTTATTTGTGAAACACTTTTAGGCGTGGGTGGTCAAATGCCCCTACCTCCCAATTATTTAAAAGAAGTATATAAGCATGTTAAAGCTGCAGGTGGCATTTGTATTGCAGATGAAGTACAAGTGGGCTTTGGAAGAGTGGGTTCGCATTTCTGGGGCTTTGAATTACAAGACGTGGTACCCGACATGGTAGTGATGGGCAAACCCATTGGCAATGGGCATCCGCTAGCTGCAGTCATCGTAACCGATGAAATAGCCAATAGCTTTAATAATGGTATTGAGTATTTTAATACCTATGGAGGCAACCCCGTTTCAATGGCAACCGGTTTGGCTGTATTAGAAGTTATTGAGAGAGAAGGTTTACAAGAAAATGCACTCCAAGTAGGTAATTATTTATTAGAAGGCATGCGCGAGCTTATGCATACACATTCCATTATTGGAGATGTAAGAGGTGCTGGATTATTTATTGGCGTTGAATTAGTAAAAGATAGAATTACCAAAGAGCCTGCGACAGAAACTATCAAGCTAATAGTAGAAAAAATGAAGGACAAAGGATTTTTAATGGGGGTAGATGGTCCTTATAATAATGTGTTTAAAATTAAGCCTCCTATTATTTTTTCTATGGAAAATGCAAAAGACCTACTTGCTAATTTAGATACCGTATTAGCCTCTTTATAAAA
>JBAXWU010000146.1:0-2892 GCA_037128235.1 Chitinophagia bacterium
AGCATATCGTTTTGGTCTAATTCATTTTCTTCACCAAGTACAACCACATTATTTACGGGATCAATTGAAGTGACATAAATAGGTTTTCCAAAAGCAATCTCTAAACCTTTCCTTTGACCAATCGTATAAAAAGGGTAGCCCTTATGTTTACCTAATCTTTTTCCTTTAGCATCTACAAACCATCCGCCATTTACTTTTTCTTCTAAACCTGGTACGCGTCTTTTTAAAAATCCACGGTAATCGTTATCAGGTACAAAACAAATTTCATAGCTCTCGCTTTTTTTAGCCAGTTCTGGGTAACCTAAATCAATGGCCATTTGTTTAATGTCTTTTTTATGCATGCCGCCTAGTGGCAAAATAGTTCTGCTTAATAAATCTTGGTCTACACCCCATAAAACATAACTCTGGTCCTTGGTGCTATCTAGCCCTTTTGAAATAACATACCTGCCATTGGTATGTTGACGCACTTTAGCATAATGACCAGTGGCAATAAAATCGCAACCTAAAGCGTCGGCTCTTTTTAATAAGGCCCTCCATTTAATATGGGTATTGCACATCACACAAGGGTTGGGCGTGCGACCGGCTAAGTATTCTTCTACAAAGTTCTCAATGACAAAATCGCCAAACTCTTCTCTAATATCTAAAATGAAATGGGGGAACCCGTTATTTACGGCAGCTAAACGGGCATCATTGAAGGAATCTATATTGCAACAGCCTGTTTCTTTTCCATTGGCATTGCTGGTGGCATAGTCCCAGGTTTTCATGGTAATGCCTATTACTTCGTAGCCTTCGTTGTGTAGCATTAAGGCTGCAACTGTGCTGTCAATACCGCCGCTCATAGCGACTAAAACCTTTCCTTTCTTACTCATAGTGTTTGGCCAGTTAAAAGTTGGCTTAGCACAAAAGTAATTCATCTTTGTTAAATCGCAGAATGTTCATAAAATGGGCTAGGGTTTTCAGTTCAAAATTCTAAAAATTACTATCTTCACTTCCATACAACGACAAAATAATAGAAAATGATAAAGTTACAAGTAATCGGCAATTTAGGTAAAGACGCAGTAGTTAACAATGTTAACGGCAAGTCAGTGATTAATTTTAATGTGGCACACACAGAGCGCTTTAAGGATGCGCAAGGTGTTCAAAAAGATAGAACCACTTGGGTAGATTGTTCTTATTGGACAGATAGAACCGCAGTGGCCCCTTATTTAAAAAAAGGAACTCAAGTATATGTTGAAGGCACTCCAGATGTAAGATCTTACACGACTACCGATGGTAGAAACGGTGCTTCTTTAACTTTAAGAATTGTATCGGTTCAATTATTAGGTGCAAAGCCTAGTGGAACTTCATCACCAGATCAAAGTGCAGGCGGAACCTACAATCCGGCAGGCGCACCTTCTCATGATGATGCACCGGTTGATGATTTACCCTTCTAAAAATTGAACCATGGTTATAATGAAATTTGGTGGCACCAGTGTGGGTAAGCCAGAAAGGATGCATCAAGTATCTCAATTAATTACACGTAATGCAGAGCCAACCTTAGTTGTGTTAAGTGCATTAAGTGGCACCACCAATGCTTTAGTAGAAATTAGTACTGCATTAGCTTCTCCTAATAAACAAATAGCTGCTGAAAAAATTGCTATTTTAGAAAAACAGTACCGCGCTTTTATTATTGACTTATTAAAAGAAGAAAGTATAAGAGCGAAAGCGAATGAAATGATCACTGAGCATTTTGAGTTTTTAAAAATTACGCAGAAAATTTCTTTGAGCGATGCATTAACTAAAGATATTTTAGCACAAGGAGAATTAATGAGCACTAAATTATTCTCTTTGTATTTAGAGCAAGAGAAAATCGACCACGCTTTACTACCTGCTTTAGATTTCATGCAATTAGATGCCAATGACGAACCCGATTTAACCGCCATCGAAGAAAAAATAAAAGGGGTATTAGCACAGCATGCTGGTAAAAAATTATTTATCACCCAAGGTTATATTTGTAGAAATAGTAGAGCAGAGGTAGATAATTTAAAAAGAGGGGGCAGTGATTACACCGCTTCACTCATTGCAGCAGCCGTTCATGCAAGTGTTTGTGAAATTTGGACCGATATTGATGGCATGCATAACAACGACCCAAGAGTAGTTGATAAAACATTAGCGATTGAACAACTAAGCTTTGATGAAGCAGCCGAGCTAGCTTATTTCGGTGCTAAAATTTTACATCCTACCTGTATTTGGCCAGCACAACAAGAAAATATTCCTGTTAAATTATTAAATACCATGCAGCCTACTGCAGTGGGAACCGTTATAAAAAAAGAAGCAGGTAGTGTTGGGGTGAAAGCAGTGGCCGCCAAGGATAATATTATTGCCATTAAAATAAAGAGCAGTCGAATGCTTTTAGCTTATGGTTTTTTAAGAAAAATATTTGAAGTGTTTGAGAAATACAAAACACCTATTGATATGATTACCACTTCGGAAGTAGCTGTATCAGTAACTATTGATAGCGATACGCATTTAAATGAGATTATAGCAGAGCTCAATAACATTGCTTCAATAGAAGTGGAGCAAAATCAAACCATTGTATCTATTGTAGGAAATGAAATTGCTAAAACAGATGCGGTGCTGAATAAATTATTTCAAGCCATTAATGAAGTGCCCGTTACTATGGTAAGTTATGGAGGTAGCCATCATAATATTTCATTGCTTATTCCAAGCGAACATAAAGTAAAAACTTTGCAGTTAATTAATAAGGGGTTATTTAATTTGTAGTTTTCTATTTAAAGAAGCTAATGTAATTAGATTCCTCTCGCTCTCCGCTGTGCATGACGCTAAAAACGACTACGTTCATCTAAAATTGTGAACTCGCTTCGCTCAGACATGCACAATTTTTTAACGATG
>JBAXWU010000015.1:0-24274 GCA_037128235.1 Chitinophagia bacterium
TTATTATATGCATCGTTGGGTTATTTAGTTTCTTACGTAAATATTCTGTAATACCAGTTATAGGGGCTTTATGTTGCTTATATTTGATGATAGAAATTCCTGCTATTAGTTGGTTATGGTTTTTTGGTTGGATGGGCATTGGGTTGGTATTTTATGTACTTTATGGTAGTAGGAAATCTAAATTGAATGAAAACGGCCCGCTAAGATAATTTTATATGAAATATCAGGTAGGCGATGAAATTTTAGTATTACATAGTAATGAAGAAGGGCATATCATTGAAATCATGAATGAGGAGATGGTCATGATTGAAGTAAGAGGTGTGAAGTTCCCTGCCTATATGGATCAGATTGACTTTCCGTATTTCAAAAGGTTTACACAAAAGAAACTATTTCCTGAAAAAGTAGCGCCACAGAAAATTTATGTTGACCAAATTCCCAAAGAAAAATTAAAGGTATCTGATACTAAGATAGAAGATGGAGTATGGTTACATATTGTTCCGAAATTTAGCATGGACGATTTTAATGACGAAGTAGTAGAGAGCTTAAAAATTTATTTATCTAATCATACAAGGGTGGGTTATCAGTTTGTGTATGAGCAATTATTTTTAGGAGAAGTAGGCTTTTCCATTGAATCCACTATACATCCCTTTACCGATTTTTATATACATGATATCCAATTTGCAGCCGTGAATGATTCACCAGGTTTTGCTGTCGATTTTTCTTTGTTGGAGCCTCATAAAAAGAAGGCCGATCATTTCGAAACAAACTTAAAAATTAAGCCCAAGCAGTTATTTCAAAAAATTGAAACACTTAAAGAAAATAACCAATCAGCTATTACCTATTTATTATTTGAAACTTATCCCGATAAAGCAGAGGATAATCATATTCAAATGGATATATTAAGATCGGCGGGTTTTAAAGTATATGATGCTGGAAAAATTAAACAAAATTTACCTACTGCAAGAACAGTGGTTGATTTACATATTGAAAAGTTAATAGATAGACATGATCACCTTTCTAATTTTGAAATACTTACTATTCAATTAACCGAGTTTGAAAAATGGTTCGACCTTGCTTGGTTACATCATTTACCAACACTTACCATTATTCATGGAGTGGGTACAGGTAAATTAAAGGGTGAAATTCATGATTTATTAAAGGTTAAAAAAGGGGTGAAAAATTTCATCAACCAATACTCCGATTTTTATGGCTATGGTGCCACTGAAGTGTTTTTTGAGTACTAATTCCCGTCAAATTTTATTTACTTACCTTTACCTTACTACAAACCCGAGCTATCGTGGTAAGCAATTACCAAGGAAAGTCCGGACAGCATAGGGTAACCCACCGGTGAATAGCCGGCGTTCCAATTTATTGGGACAGAGAAAGTGCCACAGAAAATAACTACCTCGCAAGAGGAAAAGGTGAAAACGTGCGGTAAAAGCGCACGGATAAGACAAGTAATTGTTTTATAGGGTAAACCTTGGGTGCTGTAATGCCACGTAAAGGAGCGCTTAAGAACGACTCGTTCAAGTTCCAGGGTAGGCAGCAAGACTCCACCAGCAATGTTGGGGCTAGATAAATGATAGTTTAGAAACAGAATCCGGCTTATGAGGCTTGTAGTATTTTTTAAAATCAGCTTTCACTTTTAAAAGTGAAACTTAAACTTGATCATACATGACTATAGAACAGATAAAGCGTATGAAGGACCAAGTAAGTGTCCTAAGGAGGTTTCTTTGACGTCGATAACAGGCTTTACAAAGTAACTACCGACAAACAATTGTCTTTGTCTCCTGGTTTTTGGGATGACAACACACGCGCCACTTCCACAATGAAGGAAATAAAGGTGAATGAGTATTGGATACATATGTATCAAAATGTAGAATCCCATTTAGAAGATTTTGTAGTGCTATTTGATTTTTGGAAAGCAGGTGATGCCACTGAATTGGAAACGCAGGAAGCTTTTCAAAAAGCTACTCATTTTATCGAAGAAGCTGAATTTAAGAGTACTTTAAATAAACCAGAGGACGAACTTCCCGCCATTTTACAAATTAATCCAGGTGCTGGTGGAACAGAAAGTCAGGACTGGGCAGAAATGTTACTTCGTATGTATACCATGTATGGCGAAAAGCAAGGTTGGACTGTAAGCTCCATTGATTATCAAGAAGGAGATGGCGCAGGTATAAAATCGGCTACTTTACAATTTGATGGACCCTTTGCTTACGGATTTTTAAAAGCAGAGTCCGGTGTGCACCGTTTAGTAAGAATTTCACCATTCGATAGTAATGCAAGAAGACATACTTCTTTTGCTTCAGTATATGTATATCCTTTAATTGATGATACTATTGAAATTATAGTAAACCCTGCCGATATTGAATGGGAATTTTATAGAAGTGGAGGTAAGGGTGGACAGAACGTAAATAAGGTAGAAACTGCAGTGAGGTTAAGACATGCTTCAGGTATTATTGTAGAGTGTCAACAATCAAGAACACAAGGAGAGAACAGAGAGATAGCCATGAAGATGTTAAAGAGTAGATTGTATGAAGAAGAAATGCGTAAAAAACAAGAAGCTTTAAATGCTTCTAATGCCAATAAGAAAAAAATAGAGTGGGGAAGTCAAATACGTTCTTATGTTTTTCATCCTTATAAAATGATTAAGGATCACCGTACCGATTTTGAAGTAGGCAATATTGGCCCTGTCATGGATGGAGAAATTGAAGGTTTTATTAAGGCTTATTTAATGTCGGAGAAAGAGAGTTAAAGCTTAGAAGGAAGCTTCATAAGTTCATACTTACTTTTAGGTCTTAAGCTTTCCTGCCATTTAAATCCTCTAATAATTAATTCTTCCTTAGGCGTTTGGTTTAAAGGCGTCATTTTACCAACAAGTTGATTTTTGAAAACTACTTTAGCAGGTTCTGTATTTTCGAAGTACACTTCAATAATTTGGGCATTAGAATGGTTCACCCCTATAAAGTCTTTATCATTGTCTAAAGGGAAATAAATATTTTCTGCATTGCCTTTGGCACTCATTTTATGAATTTCGCCCTCTTCAAACCATACATTCAGCTTATTTCCTTTTAATTGGTTATAATAATTTGCAGTATCAATTTTATTAATGGCAAAGGCATTTTCAAATACAAATAGTTGTTCTGGCTTTTTATTTTTTACAAATAAATATAAAGTATCGCCTGTGATTTGATTGTTGTTGGCCCATATAATAGGGTCGGAGATAAGTCTAATGGTAGAATCGCTCATAGAATAAAATAGGCTATCGGCTCTGCCTTGTAGTGAATCCGAATATATTTTCACATGATGGTAGGCTTCAAAATATTTATTTAATGTAGTATCGGTAATAACACCCACTGAATCTCTTGCTTTAGGTATTTTCCTTTTTAAATCGGAAATTTTACCTGCGTATAGTGTATCCGCTGCAATATATAGAGTATCTTTTTTTTGTTTAATAAGTAGTAGAGGATTTTCAGTAGCTAAAAAAGTACTTTTTTGTTTATTGGCTTTTATATTATTTGCCATTAAATCAAAACCTAGTGTATCCTTAGAAGTATAAATAGCATTGCCTTTAAATTCTCCCATTTCAAGTGAATCATCTACCGCCATTTCATCGGCTATAAAATGATAAGTACTATCGTCAATATTTGACCTGTCATATAAATATCCTTTTCTAGTACCTGTATTATAATTACCATTGCTAGTACTAATAACTCTTGAGCCTGTTATAATTTTTGAAGGACTTAAAAAGTTGGTGAGTTGGGAATAGGTATTGTATTCTAGGGTATCGGTAATGATATTATTCTCTGGATCAACTAATTCTACTTTTTTTCTAAATATGACATCTCTTGTTTCACCATAGTACAAACCTTCTGTACTAGTAAGTACTGTTTTATTTCTTACTAGCTTGCCACCTTTTTTAAAGCTGCCTAGTTTAACATTTACATCGTAATCTAAAGAGTCGGTGGTTAATACCCCTTTACCATCGGTGAGTTTAACTTTTTTACGCAGGTAGGCTTTTTTGGTCGAGCCAATGTATTTTAAGTAGTTGGCATAAATATTTACACTGTCTGCATCATTGATATGCACATTGCCAAAGTCTTCCAGCGTATTTAAAGTAGTATTTAAAATAATGCTATCACCGTATAACAGCGTTTTACCCTGTCTAATTTTTACATGGCCTACTAGTATTAAGTAGTCCATACTATCCATTTTTTTGACATTGTACACTTCTGCAGAAAGAAATTCAATGAGTTTACTGCCAGTAGCAAGAACAGGAGAAACCTGGGAGGCCTGCGCTGGAATTGTATCCTTTGGCTTGGGGCTAATAGGTAGTTGTCCTTTTACAATAGTAGAGGATAAAATTGCAAATAATATGAGAGATGCCCATTTATTCATGGTTCACTGAATCCGCTAAAGGCTTTTCTAATGGAGTGGATTTATCTTTTTTACCAAACACAGATACATTGATATATCTTTTAGGATGCACTTTAACATCATCTATAAGGGTATTGACGCTTTTAAGTGTTCCTTGTAAATTTTGATACAAAGCAGAGTCATTCATTAATTTAGCGGCTGTTCCATTACCTGAATTTAATTTTTGTAAACTAGTATTTAAGGAAGCCACTGCTAATTGAATGGTTTTAATAGTCTTCGTTAAGTCGGCGTCTTTCACCGATTTAGAAACGCTATCTAAGTTGGTAATAATATTATTTAGTTTTTCGTTATTATTATTTAAGTTTTTGGTAAAAGCATTTATATTGTCAAATGATTGACTTACAGAACCATTTTGCTTTTGCAACATAGTTTCAATATTAGCCATAGAATTATTTAAACTTTTTGTAGTAGCCGCCAAGTTTTCTAATACTTCTGAGAGGTTTTGTTTGTTTTTATCATCTAATACTTTATTAATATTATTTAATACTTTGTCTAAAGAGGTAATAGCACTATTTGTTTTCTCTCCCAGGGGAGAAAGGGTATTTACAAAGTCTCCCAATAAACTGTTAGCAGGTGCCGTTTTAATGGTATCGCCCGATTGAATATAGGTATTCGCATTACCTAGTACAATACTAATACTACTAATACCTAATGGATTATCTTGAATACTAGCTACTGAGTTATTAGGAATTTTATAAGCTTCATTTAATTTAACAGAAACAATAATAGAAGCTAAATTATCTTTTTGGTTTTCAATTTCAAAAACTGTTCCCACTTGGTAACCATTCACAAATACAGGGTTGGATACAATTAATCCCTTTGTGTCAGCATATTTTGCATAAATATAATTGCCGGGTTGAAATATAGTTTTTCCTTTTAGAAAATTAAATCCAATAATCATTAAGGTAATAGCAATTACGGTCAGCGCTCCCACCTTGGTTTCGTTTGATACTTTCATCTTGAATGAATTATATATACTTTATGTAAAATTAGCTAAAAAAGGGGAGCTAATTAGCATTTGTCTTTTTCTGGTTTTCCAGTGAATTTTTATACCTAAGAATGGACTTGGTAATAACTTCACAAATTTGATTTTGCCCTTCATCGCTATTCAAATAATCCTCATCTTCAGGGTTGGAAATAAAGCCAGTTTCAACTAGTACTGCAGGCATTTGTACGGCGGCTAATACCCAAATGCCTTTCTGTCTTTGTTTAGCCTCTCTGCTTATACGACCTGCTGCTTTAAATTCTTCCTCGATAGTTAATGCTAAACTAGCTGCTCTTTGAAAGAACTGTTGCGTTAATAAACTTACCATCATGGAACGAGTAGGGTCGGCTTCTTCTATAGCTTTAATTTGGTTTATTGAAACGGAGTCTAATTTTTCCACCACATCCTCCACTGCTTCATTGGCCATATCCTTTTTTTGATCCGACTTACCTACATTGTAAATAAATGTTTCTGTACCCCTTGCTGTACTTGGTGTGTAGGTATTTTTATATAATGGAACTCTTCTGGTAACTTTTCTTTTAACTCCTTTTTTCTTAACCGTATAAGTTTTATTAGTATAGCCTATGATTTCTCTTTCACGTCTAGGATCGGCTGAATTGGTATGTATGCAAATGAATAAGTCTCCCTTGGCCGCATTGGCGATATTTGCTTTTTCCACTACAGAATTATAGATATCTGTTCTGCGGGTAAGCATCACTTCTACATCTGGTATAGATTCTTTAATGTATTCTTCTAATTTCATCGAAATAGCTAAAGAAACAGCCGCTTCAGTGGAATATTTGCCATTTGATCCAGGATCTGTGCCTCCATGACCTGGGTCAATGATGATACGTTTTATGGTTTTGCCTGCGCTTTGGGCTTCAGTACTTAAGCTAATTAGGGTAAAAAGGGCTACTAGGCTATAAGTAATTGCTAAAATCAGTCTATTTTGCTTCATAATCAGTGCCTTAATGCTGTTTTAGTTTATTTTTGCTGCTGTGATTATAGCAGTACACAAAAATAACGTAAAATACAGGCGTTCTATTGTAAATAGTAGCTTTTTACTAACATTAACAATAGTTTTAATGCCCATAATGGGTGTTTTTGCACAGGCCAAAATACAGGTCTCTAAAAATGACTCTGTTGCTATTAAAACAGACAGTCTTACTAAGAAAAATGATAGCATTTCTGTTAGGTCTTTGAGAATCTCTAAAGATAGTATCGATACCCCTATAAACTATAATGCAGAAGATTCAGGTGTAATGATTATGTCAACCAAAGAATTCTATTTATACGGTAAAGCCAAGACAGTCTATAAAACTTCACAGTTAGAAGCAGCCACCATTGTCTATGATCAGCAGAGTCAAAATATAAAAGCATATGGCGCTAAGGATACCACTGGAAATCCTTTGAGTAATCCAAAGTTTAAAGAGGGGAGTATGAGTTCTGTGAATGACTCCATTTATTTTAATATGAAATCGGGGAAGGGGTTAACAAAAAATACAAATTTCCAACAAGGGGAAATTTTTATTAATGCCAACACCATGAAAAAGGTAAATAAAGACGAAGCCTTTGCCTGGAAGGCCCGATTTACTACTTGTAATTTAGATGAGCCCCATTTTGCATTTAGAACAAATAAATTAAAAATAATTACCGATAAAATTGGCGTGTCAGGCCCGGCCTTTCCAGAATTTGAAGGCGTGCCTTTTCCAATAGGAATTCCATTTGGTATTTTTCCTTTATCAAGAGGAAAGCATTCTGGCATGATGGCTCCAGCGTTTTCTACTAGTGAAGATTTCGGTTTAGGCTTTGAAGGCTTAGGCTATTATAAAGTACTGAGTGATAACTTTGATGCTACTGTAAGAACTAATATTTATTCTTATGGAGGATGGAGCGCCAATTTGAATAGTAAATATATTGTCCGCTATAAATATATTGGCAACTTCAATCTTAGTTTGCAAAATTCAAGAATACTCAATAGGAATGTCAATGTTGCTAGTGAATTCACGGGTGGTAAAACTTTTATGATTAATTGGTCGCATTCATTGGACTCAAGGGCCTTGCCGGGTACTAGTTTTTCTGCCAATGTTAATTATGGTAGTACGAAGTACAATAGTTACTTACTCAATAATCCTTATCAGAACTACCAAAACCAAATTAGTTCTTCCATTAGTTACAATAAGGCTTGGAATAATAAGTATAATTTATCGGTCAACTTAAATCATAACCAGAATAATAATTTAGGTTTAGTGAATTTAAGTTTGCCTAACATTAATTTTAATGCGCTTACTTTATATCCCTTTCAATCTAAAGAACAAATTGGAGCTGGCAAATGGTATGAGAAATTAGGTATTGGGTATAATGGTTCTTTCCAAAACCAAATGTCTTTTTATGATTCCGCATTTAATATTAATAAATTACTAGACACAATGCAATGGGGTGCCACGCATAGCATACCCATTAGTGTATCTCTTCCTTCCTTAGGACCCATTACCATAACCCCTTCTATTGGCTTTGAAGAAAAATGGTATGGTCAAGAGAATACAAAGTCTTGGAACAGTAAACTAAACAAGGTAGATACGAGTTATGAAAAAGGATTTTTTAGAGCACCTCATGTAAGTTTTGGAGTAGGAACAGCTAGTAGAATTTTTGGTACCTATAAATTTAAAAGCGATTATGTGCAAGCCATACGTCATGAATTAAGGCCTAGTATTTCCTTTAACTATTCACCCGATTTAGCGAAATCTTATCATTATTCAACACAAATTGATTCCACAGGTAGAACTTACCGCTTTTCTAAATTTGATGGAGGTGCTTTAGGGGGCGCTTATTCAGAAGGAACCTTTGGTGGTTTAAGTTTTGGTTTGGATAATTTACTAGAGATGAAAGTAAAAGATAAAAAAGATACCAGCGCTGAGAATTTTAAAAAAGTAAAATTAATTGAAGGCTTTGGTTTTAATTCAAATTTTAATTTCCTTGCAGACAGTTTTCAGTTAGGTAATTTTAATTTTTATGCGCGAACTATTTTATTCGATAAGTTTAATATTTCTTCTTCTTTTACGCTTGACCCTTATGCAAACGATAATCAAGGTTTTAGAAAGAATAAATTAGATATTGACCCTACTAAATTCAAATTCGGTCATATTACAAATGGGGGTGTCTCTATTTCTACATCCTTTAAAAGTAAATCGAAGGACGATGCGGCCTCTAAGAAAAAAGAAATCCCTTTAGACCCTTTCATGACCCCCGATGAGCAACAAAGACAATTACAATATGTCAAAGCAAATCCTGCAGAGTTTACCGATTTTTCTATTCCTTGGAGTTTAACTATATCGTATTCTTTCCAGTTTTCTAGAATGATTAAGCCCGATTATTCAGGATTTAAATTACAAACCTATTCAAGTTTAAATTTTAATGGTGACTTTAGTTTAACGCCAAAGTGGAAACTAGGAGGAACTGGCTATGTAGATGTGGCCAAGGCAAGTATTCAACAATTAAGTATGTTTATTACGCGTGAGATGCACTGCTGGCAATTGTCTATCAATGTAACGCCCATTGGTTTGTACCGTTCTTTCAGTATTACAGTGAACCCTAAATCGGGTATATTAAGGGATTTGAAAATTAATAGAAGTAGAACTTTCTCTTCTTCTAGTTACTAGTAAGATGTTATCTTATTTCTTCCCATTATTTTCTAAGTAGTAATTAGCCATTGTATCCCAAACGGCCTGCTTCAAACTATCCTTAGTATGTCCTTGCGGGTAAATAGCAGGAAGAATATGCATATCAATTTTACCAGGAGTAAAGTATAAGATAGGTTTGGCAGGTAATATTTTTTTTGTATTCAATAATACCACTGGAATAATAGGTTTTTGAGTATCTACAGATAATTTAAAAGCCCCATCATAAAATGATTTTAAGGGTTCCTTGGTTTTATTTCTAGTGCCTTCTGGATAAATAAGCATATCCAAGCCATTGTTTAAAACATGTACCATCTTATCAAAACTAAGTTTACGACTATTATGGTCTTTACGATCTACAAGTACAGAGGCAAATTGATAAATCCATCCAAATAAAGGAACATATACAAAACTTTTTTTAGCAATGGTTTTATTAGCTCTTGGTAAAAAAGGAGTACTGATAGGGATATCAATTAAACTATTATGATTACAAACAACAATGGCATTTTCCATATCATCAAAAACTTCCTTTCCTTTTACGCTAAAGGTACAGCCCGATAAAAATAAAAATAGTCCCATCCAAACCTGTGATACACGACGATGGTACTTAGTTTTATAAGGATCTGGAATAATAAAACATAAAAGATAAAACCATAAGAATATAAACATAGTAGAGGCAAAAACCAGTAGAGCCCATATAGCGATTGTTCTTGCAATAATATTTTTTATAATCTTCATACTAAATTTATTATATCGCCCAGTCAATAGGGTCTTGGTTTTTTTTCACTAAATATTCATTGGTGGCACTAAAATGTTTAGACCCAAAAAAACCATTATAAGCACTAAAGGGAGAAGGGTGTGCTGCTTTTAAAATTTTATGTTTTGAGCTGTCTATGAGTTTTATTTTTTCTTGGGCAAAATTACCCCATAAAATAAAAACCAAGCCTGTTTTATGTAAAGAAAGATGTAGAATTACATCATCTGTAAACTTTGTCCACCCAATTTTAGCATGGCTTGCTGGTTCATTAGCCCTCACTGTAAGTACTGCATTTAAAAGTAGTACACCTTGCTTGGCCCAAGCCGTTAAATTACCAGCACTTGGAATGGGCATACCAATATCTTTCTGTAGTTCTTTAAAGATATTCACTAAAGAAGGAGGGGGTTTAATACCGTCGGGTACTGAAAAACTTAATCCCATGGCTTGGTGTGGGTTATGATAAGGGTCTTGACCTAAAATAATTACTTTAACTTTATTATAAGGGGTTAAACTAAAGGCATTGAATATAAGACCACCACTAGGATAGATAGTTGTTTTTAATGCTTTTTCAGCTTTTAAATGGTCTGCAATTTGGATAAAGTAGGACTTATCGAATAAATCCGACAATGCTTTTTTCCAACTTTCTTCCATTTTAATTTCCATAGAGTATCAATAAATGTAGGTCAATTTCTATAAAGATAAATGATGTTCAACAAAGCACCATTATTCCACCTGTTTTTAAGTCATTTTTTGTAACTTTCTTTTACATTGTATATAAATGAAAAGATTATCAACTGTTTGCCGAAATATTTTGCTTTTATTGCTGATATTCAATGTCTTTTTTCAAAAAGTCCTTACTGCTCAATCAGCAACAATTGCCGAAATTCATTTTAGTAAAGATAGTTTAGCCATTACTGGTTTTGAAATGAATACTAAAAGTTTTATTTTACCTCAGCCTGTTTCTATAGTTCAATGGGATCGAATGTTAAGTCAAAAAAAGCAAGTAGAAACAAAACTTCTTTCTGTTCAAAAAATGAAAGAAGGATTTCAGTTACGTATAGAATTTAAAAATACGAGTAAGGACACTTTAATCATTGATAATGTTTTGCCTTTTGAAAAAAATCAGGAAAATGTATATATTACTGGAAAGGGCAACCATAGTTTATCCAGAACTCATTTATTCATTCCAGGTAAAATGCCTGTAAATGTAATTGTTCCAGACAATGCTTGGGAACTAGGCTTCAATACTTTGTCTATTGATCAATCTTTTTCTATTTACGGCTTTAGTAGAAGAGACAAACAAAGTGTTGATTTAGGCAAGACGAAGAGATTTGAAACTATCTTATACCCCAATGGAAGTATTCAATACAATATTTGGTTGGCTCCCTATAAAGGTTCTTGGCAAAATGGGTTATTAAAAGTTTTTAGAGATAAGAAGTTGTATGATTTGAGTTATTTTAATGATAGCCTTTATAAAAGAAAAGATTTAGCATGGGTAAGAAATACTTATTTGATGCATTTAATGATGAGTTGGGATAAATTTTTCTACAATGCGACCCAAAAAAAATATGCATTACCTTCCTTTGTGGATAGAGGGAATAAATTATATGGAGGTGATGATATAATAACTATTTGGCCCTCATGGCCTACTTTAGGATTAGACCAAAGAAATCAGTTTGACTTATACAAGGATTTACCTGGTGGATTAAATGTCATCAAGAAAATAAGTAATGATTTAATTGCAGAAAATAAACATTTATTTGTTTCCTATAATCCCTGGGATATAGATACACATAAACAAAATCATTATACTGGCTTGTCTTGGCTTATCAAAAATACAGAAGCCGATGGAGTGGTTTTAGATACCCAAGGAAGTTCAAGTGATACTCTACAGAATTCTGCGGATACTGTTAGGAAGGGGGTTATTATGTATAGTGAGGGCATGGCAGTTCCTAAGGATATGCAAGGAATAATTGCAGGTAGGGTGCATAACGCTTTGTATTATCCACCTATGCTTAATTTAAATAAGTTTATTCAACCTGGATTTGCTATATACAGAGTGGCTGAATTATATAAAGAACCTATACAACGTGAATTTGCTACTAGTTTCTTTAATGGATATGGTACTGAAATAAATATAATGGCTGCGGGTCAACCTGAATGGGTAGAAAAGCAATATGCTTTTCTTGGTAAAACAACCCAATTATTAAGAGCGCTATCAGATAATTTTAATTCAAAAAATGCCACGCCTTTACTTCCAACAACAGCCGATAGTATTTGGGTAAATCAGTGGACTGCTCCTCAAAAAATAGTATATACTATTTATTCAACTATTCCTCAAGGCTATAAAAACGATTTATTTGAAGTAAGTCAAAAATACAATTGGCATTTTGTAGACGTGTATCATCATAAACTTTTAAAACCTACTTTCAAGAACGGTAAATATTTTATTGAAGCAGAAACTAATGCTTTTCATCAGAAGTACTTAGGCACTAATAATGAAGGTACTGTAGATTGTATTATTCAGGTACCAAAATTATTGGAGACAACAATCATAAATAATAATATTCAAATACAAGTCACAAAAAATAATATTATAAAGAGAGATTATGCTTCATTAGATAGTAGTGAAGTAGAAATGAATGTTTGGACGAGCGAAGTAGGTTGGGGTAAACCAAATTTAATTTTGCCTTTCAAAAGTCAAGTGATAGATATTAATAAAATAGCGGAAAGGTTTGAAGGTAAAATAATAGTACAAGTTGTTAAGCATGAAAAAGACGCTTTTGGCAATAAATCAAATAGAATAAGTTTATTAGACGAACAAATAATATACTTAAGTGTAGGCATACCAAGATTAAAGGAAAATATTGAATTAAATTTTAACAAACCATTTACTAGTATCCATATCTTAGATACTACCCAAATGGTTAAAATTGAAAAAGGTAAATTTCTATTCAAACAAACCCATGGCGACGATTTTATTGCATACCCTCCAATGACGGATACTAATTTGATAAATATGACTAGTTTTTGGATGGATAAATATTTAGTCACTAATGCAGATTTTTATAAATTCATAGAACTAAGTAATTATAAGCCCACTGATACAGTTAATTATTTAAAACATTGGGTTAATAGAAAACCGATAAAATCGGATGAAAAAAAACCTGTTGTATTTATAAGTTATGAAGATGCTGAGGCCTATGCCAATTGGAATCATAAATCATTGCCTTCTGAAGTTCAATGGCAGTATGCAGCGCAAACACCTGCTTTAAATGAATGGCCTTGGAAACAGGGACAGCCCGTAACAAGAGAAGTGGAGGAAATTACAGGTACATTAAGTACTGTAAAAATTAAAGGAATTGATTCAAGTTTTTGTAATTTAGGTAATGGGTTATTAGATACAGTAGGGTCTTATCCGAAAGGGGTGAATGCAAATGGGTTATACGATTTAGTAGGTTCAGTCTGGCAATTAACAAATAGTAAATATGTTTCAGGTAGTTATGAATATATTATGATGAAGGGCGGCAGCTATTTTAAACCTGCTGGAAGTTGGTGGTATGTGCAGGCTGGTCCTAGAGAATTAACCTATGTTCAATATTTATTAAGAGTGAGTCAGGGATTTGAAAGAAATGCAACTGTTGGTTTTAGATGTGTGGCAAATAGTCCAATTAAAAATTAAAAAACTAGATATATGAATAGTAGAAGTAGTAAAAAAAATGTTTTCTTCATTGGCTTAATGATCTTAGTATTAAATAGCCAAGCGCAAACAAATAATGTTAAGATAGAACCCATCAATTTTTCCAATGTGAATGTTACAGATGCATTTTGGAAACCTAAAATGGATTTAGTGGCTACTAAAACATTGGATGCATGTATATATCAAACAGAAGAAAAAACAGCTAGAATAAGAAACTTTGAAAAAGTAGCCAGAAAAAAAGGAGAAGCACATGAAGGCGTTTTTTATGATGATTCAGATGTTTTCAAAGCATTAGAAGCAATGGCCTATGCTATTAAAACTAGCCATGATAAAAAATTAGAAACCAAGGCCGATCAGTGGATTGATAAAATTGCTGCTGCTCAATTAGAAGACGGCTATTTGAATACTTATTATACTTTAACTGGCTTGGATAAGCGTTGGACAGATATGAGTATGCATGAGGACTATAACGCTGGCCATATGATTGAAGCTGCGGTCGCTTATTATGATGCCACCGGTAAAAGAAAGTTTTTAGATGTAGTGATTAAATGGGCTAATTATTTTGATTCCTTATTTGGCCCAGGTAAAAGAGATTGGGTAACAGGACATCAAGAATTAGAACTAGCCTTGGTAAAATTATATCGTGTAACGAATGATAAAAAATATTTAAACTTAGCCGATTGGTTATTATCAGAAAGAGGGAAGAAATTAGCGAAGGGCTATACTTGGACAGACTGGAAGGATACATTATATACACAAGATCAAGTACCCGTCAAAGAACAAAAAGATATTACTGGTCATGCTGTGAGAGCCATGTATTTATATACTGGTGCTGCCGATGTGGCGGCACATACTGGTGACAAAGACTATGTCACAGCTATGCGAAGGGTATGGGAGGATGTAGTGTATAGAAATATGTATATCACTGGTGGAATAGGATCTGCTGGCAGTAACGAAGGGTTTACAAACGACTATGATTTACCTAATGAACAAGCTTATTGTGAAACATGTGCTTCTGTGGGTATGGTATTTTGGAATCAGAGAATGAATAGTTTAACGGGTAATGCAGAATACATTGATGTATTAGAGCGTAGTTTATACAATGGGGCCTTGGATGGACTTTCATTAAGTGGAGATAGGTTCTTTTACGGAAACCCATTAGCATCATCAGGTAAAAATTCAAGAAAAGAATGGTTTGGTACTGCTTGCTGCCCATCTAACATAGCAAGATTAATAGCTTCTTTAGGAAATTATATTTATGGTTATTCGAATGGTAAATTTTATGTGAATTTATTTGTAGGAAGTAATACCAACATTAAAGTGCCTAATGGAGACATGCAGTTCACTATGGCAACAAACTATCCTTGGGAAGGTTCTATGAAGTGCACCCTTACTATGAAGAAAAAAGTTTCTTTACCCATAGCTTTTAGAATACCAGGCTGGGCCAATGGAATACCTGCTCCAGGTAATTTGTATTCTTTTGAAAATACCATAACAAATTCAAAACCCATTATGCTAGTGAACGGAAAAGAAGTAATATATACAATAGAAGATGGTTATGCTATTATTAATCAAGAATGGAAAAATAATGATGTGGTAGAGTATCAGTTGCCTATGACTATTCAAAAAATTAAAGCAAGAGATGAACTCTTACAAGATAATGGTCGTGTAGCTTTACAAAGAGGCCCCATTGTATATTGTATTGAAGGTGCTGATAATAATGGTAAAGCTTGGAATGTGATAGCACCTAGTAATAGTGTATTTACGACTGAGAATTTTTCAATTCTAGATGAAAAAGTAGTAAGCCTTGTAGCTAATTTACCCGTAGTTCAAATAAATAACGACGGCTTGTCTGCACAAACTGTTATGCAAAAGGTAAGAGCCATTCCTTATTATACTTGGTGCAATAGAGGTAGTAATGCTATGCAGGTATGGTTGCCGACTAGCTTAAAGAATGAAAAAATTAATTATTAAAGTGATGGGTTATTAAAATTTTCATAATGCGGCATTTTGGTAAGTGAATTTTAACAATTTATATCTATTACTATTTTTTTCCATGTCAATAATTAATTCTTTTCTTGGCAAGGTATCAAATGCTGGTAAAATTGAGTTATCTGAATTATTCGCTTGCAAACGCTTTAAGTTAGCTAAAGCTACATAACCAAAAGCAGCAATTACATTTAATATGATTGATAAATCCATCTTGCGAGCTTGTGATACTGGTAATCGCCTAATGGATTCATTTAAGGCCTGTGCATATTTATGATAGAGTGCGTAAATAGCTTCGTACTGCTTGGCTCTTACCGCAAGTGTAATAATACCTTCTTGCATGTCTTTATAAATATCATATATGTCATTGGTTAATTGTATCACACCACCTAAAGCATACCAAGTAGCATCTGCTGCTGGGAGATAGGGGGTATCTAAATAATGCCTACACATTAGTAGACAGTAACCACCTTTTCTAGTAGTAATAGATAATAATGTTTCGTCAGTAACATTTGGGTTAAACTGTTCTAAAGAATCTTTTTGAGCAATATGAAGACCTTCAAAATCTTTAAAGTATTGAGCTTTATCTGCAACATCATTTAATAAACTAGTATGCGTATAAATAAATACTTTCTCAAAAAATGTTTCTGGGGTGAATACTTCTGGGTGGTAAAAAATAGAATCTATCTGTTCAAGGGTTAAAGTTTTATCGTCAAAAAAATCGTCATAGACTGAAACCATGATAAAATAAAGTAAATTTCTTTCTTTTTCATTTACATTATTATTGCGACCATATAAACTACTGAAACTATCGTTGATGAAATGTTGTTGAATGCTATACCTTTTTACAATTTTCTCTAAGGTTTTTTTATCAAATTTCCCATCAAATTTTACTTCCACAGTATGGAGGTACTCGGTAGCCCATTTTTCAGACTGCTTCAAACCAGAAAAGGTTTTTAGCGTTAAACTAGCAATAGATTTGATAAAAGAGACTAAGTACATATTTACTAAAATTATAATAAATTGTTTATACAAAAAAATAGGATAATAGGGAATAGATGACTCTATTTTAGTATATTTATTTGACTTTAATTTTTGACCATTTATATAAAATATTATGAAACGTTTTTCAGCTGTTTTAATCATTAGTTTGAATATAATTGTATATAGTTCTATAGCGCAAGTATCCAAAGCACCTGCCTATCCTTTAATTACCCATAATCCTTATTTTAGTATTTGGTCATTTACCGATAATCTAAATGAGTCTACTACCAAGCATTGGACAGGGGCAAATCAGTCCATAGTAGGTTTAATTAAAGTAGATAACCAAGTATATAAATTCTTGGGCAAAGAAGAATCCGCTAAACAGAATGATAAAATTAAGCAAGCAAATCAATTATCGGTAAATATGTCGGCCACAGAAACTACTTATCAATTCGATTGCGGAGCTGTATCACTTAATGTTGCCTTTACTTCTCCTTTAATTATTACAGATATCAATATACTATCTCGTCCTGTCTCTTATATTTCCATGAAAACAAAGTCTAAGGATGGTAAAAAACATCTTGTTCAAATTTATGTAGGAGCAAGTTCAGCAATTGCTTCTAATAAAGGCACGGAGCCAATGTTAGCGATTGGATACACAACTCAAAATTTAAATGTATTAAAACTAGGAACAGTTGATCAACCCATCTTACAAAAAAGCGGAGACGATCTAAGAATTGACTGGGGCTATGCCTATATAGCGGCAAATAAATATCATTCAAAACAATATATTCAGTCTATTAATGAAGCTAGTCAGGATTTTATTTCAAATACGAGTGGAATGAACGAAGCTAAAATTGTAACAAATAAGTCTTCTAAACAAGAAGGAAGCAATTTATCTATTAATACCATTTTTAATGCAGATACTGCGCGCGATACTGAAACAGAACATTTATTATTAGTAGCCTACGATGAAATTAAAGCCATACAATATTTTAAAGAAAGTTTAGATCCTTGGTGGAAATTAGATCCTACCATGAATATGGATAAAATGTTGCAATTAGCCTATACACAGCATGCTGATGTAATGGCTAAATGTGATAGGTTCAATAAACAAATTTACAACGATGCGCTAGCTGCTGGAGGAGACAACTATGCGAAACTTTGTATTACTGCTTATAGACAAGCAGTGGCTGCGCATAATTTAGTAAAAAGCAAACAAAATGGGGAGCTTTTGTTTTTATCTAAAGAAAATTTTAGCAATGGAAGTATTAATACTGTGGACGTTACTTATCCAAGTGCGCCTTTATTTTTGAACTATAATCCTTCTTTAATGAAGGGTATGTTAAATGGAATATTTTATTTCAGTGAGAAAAGTGGATTATACAAACAACCTTATGCTGCCCATGATTTAGGTACTTATCCTTTAGCCAATGGGCAAACTTATCCAGAAGGTATGCCAGTAGAAGAATCGGGTAATATGATTATTCTAGCGGGAGCCATAGTAAAATCGGAGGGCAATGCTAATTATGCCGCAGCGCATTGGGCTACTTTAACGCAGTGGGTTCAGTTCTTAGAAAAGGAAGGATTAGATCCGGTGAATCAATTATGTACCGATGATTTTGCGGGTCATTTAGCGCGTAATGCAAACTTAGCTATTAAAGCCATCGTAGGTATTAGGTCTTATGCAATGATGGCTGAAATGCTAGGCAAGAAAGAGATTGCAATTAAGTATACTCAAATAGCTACTGAAATGGCTGCTAAATGGCAAGACCTAGCAAATGCAGGAGACCATTATGCTTTAACGTACAACGACAAAAATACCTGGAGTCAAAAGTATAATATGGTTTGGGATAAATTATTTGGCTTTCATTTATTCCCTCAGAAAGTATACGATGCGGAAGTGGCTTATTATTTAACTAAGCAAAATGAATTTGGACTACCCTTAGATAGTCGCAAAACCTATACCAAGTCGGATTGGATAACTTGGACAGCAACTTTATCTAGTACCCAAGGCGATTTTGAGCAATTAATAAACCCAGTGTATAAATTTGCAACTAATACACCCACTAGAGTACCCTTAAGTGATTGGCATGAAACTTTAAATGGTAAACAAATTGGTTTTCAAGCTAGAAGTGTGGTAGGAGGTTATTTTATTAAGGTGCTTCATGATAAGTGGAAATCGGCTCATGTTACTATAGCTGTTAAAGGCAATGGCTATTATGCTGGTAAAAAAAAAGTCCAGTTAAATGAGGAGGAAGAAGAACTCATTCAAAAAACCTTAGAAAATAAAGACCAAAGCTTACATATTTATTTTTATCCAAAGCAAAAAGGAGAAATAGCAGCCTCTATTCATATACTTCCCATTGCTACCGTCTCTATTTTAAAAATAAGTTTAGATGAAGGGGGTAAAGAAACTGAAATTAACATTCCAGCCAATTCAAGCAGTACTGTATTTCCAATTGGCCATTTTACTATCAATAAATCTGGCTATCATTATTTCAAAATTAAAGGCGCGAATAAAACTACAGTAGCTAATACTAAGCCTCCTAATGCACTTGAATTATATCCGGAAATTATTTCTCTTAGTATTGACGCCATTAGCCCCAATGAAATTAAATACAATAAAAGCAGCTATTTAGCAGCGCCGTCCACTCATTTAAGGTATCAAGTCCCAGGAGATTCAGTGGTAAAATGGTTTTACACCGAAGTAAGGGTGCCTAAAGAAGTTGAAAATTCACTGCATGCTTATTATGAAACCAATGGCTTTCATAGTGGCTATGGAGGTATTCAAATTAATAATGAAAAGGAAAGAAGATTTATTTTTTCTATTTGGAGCTTATATAAAACCGATAACCCCAAAGAAATACCTTCTCAGTTTGCAGTGAACTTAAAAACTAAAGGTGCAAATGTTTCTTCTGGTGATTTTGGCAATGAAGGTTCAGGAGGACATAGTCATTTAGTATATCCTTGGAAGGCGAATCAAACTTATCGTTTTTTAACAGGTATAAAATCCATAGCTGGAGATAGTGCTACCTATATAGGTTATTATGCTAGACCAGAGGACAATTATACTTGGCATTTATTATCAGAGTGGACGCAAAATAAAACAGACACTAAAACAGGCTTTAGAAATTTATATGCTTTTGTTGAAAATTTTGGCAATAATGGAGATGATTATTTCAAGGCCTATTATGGCAATCAATGGATTATGACCCCTTCAGGTAATTGGATTGAATTGAATCAAGCTAAATTTACAACCACGGCGCATCCGCAAAGGCATCAAAGATTTGATTATGGCGCTGGAGTAGAAGGTAATTTATTTTATATGTACTCAGGAGGGTTTAAACATTTAAAAAATATAGATGCTGGAGATATAATTACTAGAAAATTAAATGGGGAGCATCCCGTAATTGATTTTACTAAATTATAAAATGGTAGTTCAAATTAATTTTTCTTTGCCAATGCAATGGGCTCAAAGGGGCCGAACTTATGCTGTTGTTCTGAAAAGGTATCTGCATAAGGGCCAAAAGGGTAGTCGATTGGTTTGGTAGCGAGTAGCAGGAAGTCTTTGGATTTATCTTTGGAAGGTCTTGGTTGCGCGTTAATATAGGCAGCTAAATTCCAAGCATCTTCAATACTTACCATTGGTGCATGATAATTTATTCCATTGGGCATATTGTTTTTAATAAAACCTGCTAGTTTAGATAATTGAAATAATCCAGCTGCATTATTATAACTATGCCTACCCCAAACGGGAGGGTATAAGTACATATTACCCGTAGAATCTATTTGTCCTTCCCCATTAGCGCCATGGCAACGTTGACAATTTTGTACATAAGCAATTTTACCTTCTGTAAGACTTGCTGCAGTTTTTAAGTAGGGTAATATTTCAATACCAGACCCTTTTACTTTTTTCCCTTTGGGTAAATCACTTCCTAGCCATTTGATATAAGCATAAATAGCTTTCATTTCTTTTGAATTCGTATCTAAAGCTTTTCCATTTAAACTTCGCTCCATACAATCATTCACTCTTTTGTAAATAGTTTCAATACTACCCGATCTCTCTCTAAACTTTGGATAAGTCGTATATACCGAACCATAATTTAATCCCCAAGGTTTAGTGCCGGCTTCTAAATGACAGTTTTGACAATTCATTCCGTTAGTGGATTGCTGCACTATTCCTTTTGGGCCTAAATACTTTGCAGTATGTGCAATTAATTCGTAGCCATAACGAATAAGTTTTCCTTTTTCAGTTTCAACAGGAATTTGATAAGGGGAGGAGCCCACCCATGCCGAGGTATCCATGCCTTCAATTCTTTTAAGCATGGCAGTTTCTTGTTCTTTAGCATTTCTACGGAAGCTATTATAGGTAGAAACTAATAAACCTATAATGAATAAACTATAAAAAATACGTCGAAGCATAGTAGAATTTTAAAAGCAATATTAATTCACACCCGCTTTTAAATAAGACCAGCCTGCTTCTTGTTTCAATATTACTTCTGCAACGCCAGAAGGAACGGTATTGGCAATTGTAAGTAAATCAGCTTTCTCAATATGGTGTTTACGCATGGAGTTCTCACAGGCAGAAAATTGTACATTGGTTTTAGACATTTCAATTACTTCATTGGCTAAATGCGTTTTAGCTGCTACTAATAAGTCTAAAGCTTTTCCATGTACTACTACTTCCACGACTACATTATTCGGCCAAAGTTTTTGTAAATTTTTGATATTACCAATGGTAGAAGACCAGGCAGAAGTGTCGGCTGTATTTAATTGTATAACTACTTTATGTTTAACCTCTATATTTTGAGCACTAAGACTTGTGCTAAAAAAGACAGTAACTAAGATTAACATTAAAAAGTGCATCATTTTTTTCATAGAAATAATTTCTATGAATTTAAGAAAAATATCAATCCCAATTCTATTACAAGCTCAAACTTACCCAAAGCCTTTCAAGAGCAAGGATTAGCTCGCTTTGCTCACTGATCCTTGTTCCTCAAGCTTACCCAAAGCCTTTCAAGTACAAGGATTACCTCGCTTTGCTCGGTGATCCTTGTTCCTCAAGCTTACCCAAAGCCTTTCAAGGATCCCGATACTCGGGATCCTTGGCTTTTTTAATACTCGATAGCTTACAAGAGCAAGCTCTTGACGCATCTCGCATTAAAAAAGCCCATCACTTTCGTGATAGGCTTTGTGATTCGGATTGGATTCGAACCAATGGCCCTCATCTTAGAAGGATGACGCTCTATCCAGCTGAGCTACCGAACCCTTTTCTTAGGCTGCAAATTTAATGAAAAATAAGCCTGATTTCAAAGAAAATAGGCCTATAAATCAATCAATTGCCAATAAGTCTCTGATTACCACACTGGCCACCGTACAGCCAAAAATAGCAGGCATATAACTTAAAGTTCCAATAATGGACTTCTTGGGATATGCATTCTCTGTTTCAACAATACGAGATTGTTCTGGCTTTTCAGAACTAAATACCACTTTCAAGCCTTTTTTAATTCCTAGTGCTTGCAAACGTTTTCTAACATAGCGCGCTAAATTACATTCATAGGTTTTAGATAAATCGGTGACTTTAATTTGTGAAGGATCTAATTTTCCACCAGCACCCATCGAACTTACAATATTTAATTTTCTATCCATACAGCCTTTAATTAAATCTACTTTAGCCGATAAAGTATCAATACAATCTACCACATAATGCCAAGGCTCTTTTTCAATTAATGCGAGCATCGATTCGTCTTCCACAAATTCTTCCAATATGGTTAATTCAATAAGGGGATTGATATCCAATAATCTAGCAGCCAAAACCTGTGCTTTCGATTTTTTGATAGTGGAATGAAGCGCAGGAATTTGTCTATTTATATTACTAGCATCAATAGTATCATTATCTACAATGGTCATTTTTCCAATGCCGGCTCTTACAATCATTTCTGCACAAATGCCTCCCACGCCACCGAGTCCAATAATGAGTATATTCTTGCTCATTAATTTTTCTACCTGTTCATCACCTAACATTAATTGTGTTCTACTCATCCAATAAGGTATCATATCGTATCTTTAAGTCAATAAATAGTGATCATATGAAAAAAGCCGTTATTGCTTTATTTGCATTTTTGTTGCTAGATCAAAATAGCTATGCGCAAAATTCGGGTAATAATTCCATAAAAATACTTACTCAGAAAAAAGGAGTAAGTATTAGAGGTATGGCTATTCCCAATAAAAATACTGTTTGGGCCAGTGGATCTAAAGCTAGCATTGCTAAGTCGGTAAATGGCGGAGCCGATTTTGAATGGATGCAAGTAAAAGGCTATGAAACCAGAGATTTTAGATCTATTCATGCTTGGGATGATAAGGAGGCCATAATAGTTGCTGTAGCAGCTCCTGCTATAATATTAAAAACAAAAGATGGCGGAACTACTTGGTATAAAGTATATGAAAATTCCGATACCTTAATGTTCTTAGACGCCATTCATTTTAAAGATGCTAATAATGGTTTAGTTGTAGGAGATCCCATTGGTAATACAATTTTTCTATTAAGTACCAATGATAAAGGAGAACATTGGAATGAAGTATCTTCTAATTATTTTAAAACGCCATTAGAAAAAGGCGAAGCTTTTTTTGCTTCAAGTGGTTCTAATATTGCACAACTTAGTAAAGAAGATTTTTTAGTTTCAGGAGGACAAAGATCAAGATTATGGATAAATGGAGAAGCCATGGACATACCCATTATACAAGGCGGAAAATCGACTGGTGCTAATAGTATGGCCATATCACCCAACGGAAATAATATAATGATAGTAGGGGGCGATTTTACGAAAGATACCAGTAGATTACAAAATGCAGTAGGTTTGAAGCAATCAAAAAGAAAATCATCATGGGTGCTTGAAAAGTTTATTGGACACCCTAATGGTTATAGATCAGGGGTTGAATATGTAACGAATTCCATTTTAATAGCTTGCGGAACTGCTGGCGTAGATATTTCAAAAAACAAAGCAGAAAGCTGGGATTTAATATCCACTGAAAGCTTCCATGTTGTTCGTAAACAACCTAGTACAAAAGCTGTTTTTTTAGCAGGTGGGGGTGGAAGAATTGGCTATTACCTTATTCCTTAAAAATCATTTTTACTTATCAATGTTTAGTGTACCTTAGTAAAAGTTTATTATAAGTTAAGATAGAACATGAAAAAATTCCAAGCTATTATATCTTTTGAAATGGATGAGGACTTTATGTCTTTAGTACCACCTCATCGTACTTATATCAATTATTTATTGAATAAGGGTATCATAGATACTTATGCTGTAAGTATGGAAGTACAAAATTCATGGATTACGATTAATGCCAATACCAAAAATGAAGTTAAAGATATCTTGGATAAATCGCCATTAAGTAAGTACTGGAACTATGAAATAGTGGAGCTTTTTGTATATGATAGTCAATCTACTAGGCTTCCTGCTGTTCAATTAAATTAAATCACCTTTTTTTTGGGTATTTCCCTCCTGAACCTTATTTTTGCACTCCTCAAAAGGGGGCATAGCTCAGTTGGTTTAGAGCATCTGCCTTACAAGCAGAGGGTCCGCGGTTCGAACCCGTGTGCCCCCACAGAATATCAGAAAGGGTTTCAAGCAATTGAAGCCCTTTTGCATTTTTTTAAAATACCTTCGCCTTATGCAAGTTTTTACGACCCCCAATAAAATTATCATCACCTGTCATAAATGGTTAGCACCTGCTTT
>JBAXWU010000147.1:0-2889 GCA_037128235.1 Chitinophagia bacterium
GAAAATAAAAATACAGTGGTTACCAGAGAGCGCATTTTACAGTCGGTATGGGGTTATCAAGTTTTTCCTACCACCCGAACCATTGACAACTTCATTCTAAGTTTTCGTAAATATTTCGAGCAAGATCCAAAATCGCCGGTTCATTTCATTTCCATAAGAGGCCTGGGCTATAAATTCCTAGATTAGTCGCTTTTGAATGCAATCTTTTGCTGCTTTTCGCGTTAATATTAGTAGTTAACATTTACGCATGTCATTGAACTCTATCTTAGATTATTTAGAACCTATTAATTTAGACCTTCTTTCCAAGGATGAAGGCTATCGGGATACCCAATTGGGTAAGCATATTAAGGCTAATGAAGGAAGCCTTCCCGATATTAGCCAAGCAGACATGGTTCTTATAGGCGCAGGGGAATCTAGGGGTGGAGGTTATGCATTAAATGGGCATGCTGCTGCCAATGCAGTAAGAGGGGCCTTGTACTCTCTTTATTATTGGCATACCCAGGTGTCAATTGTTGACTTAGGAAATGTGAAATTGGGCCAGTCTATTCAAGATAGTTATGCAGCCCTTAGAACGGTTATTTCAGAATTATTATTACAAAATAAGAAAGTGGTTATCATGGGTGGGTCTCATGACCTTAGTTTAGCTCAATACCATGCCTATACTTCTATACCTACTTTAGTGAACGCCGTCGTGGTGGATGCGAAGATTGACTTAGACCTTGAGGCCAGGCTTCCAGCCGACCATTTTTTAGAAGAACTTTTTACCGGGCTTCCGAATCATTTAAATCACTATGCACATATCGGATTCCAAAGTTATTTTATGCATCCGCATATGTTAGAGACCATCGATAAATTAAGATTTGATTGTTATCGTCTGGGTAAAGTCAGAGAAGATATTGAAGAAATGGAACCTGCTATTAGAGACAGTCATATGATGAGCTTTGATATTAGCGCCATTCAAAATGCACAGGCTCCTGCTAATTTAATTACGCCGAATGGTTTAAATGGAGAAGAGGCTTGTATTTTAATGCAGTATGCGGGTATGAGTTGGAAAACCAGCACTATTGGGCTATTTGGCTATCAGGCTGAATTAGATAATAATGGATTAACTGCTATTCAAATGGCTCAAATGATATGGTATGTAATAGATGGTATTCAGAAAGGGAAAAAAGAATCGCCTTTGTCGGATGCAGAAAGATTTAAAGAATTTCATATTGCCTTTTCAGATATAGAAACTAATTTTTTACAAAGTAAGACCACTGGAAGATGGTGGATGCAAACACATAATAATCAATGGGCCCCTTGTAGTTATAAAGATTATTTAGTAGCTTCCAACAACGAAATTCCAGAAAGATGGCTAAGAGCATTAGAAAGGGAATAAATTTCCCCAGCGTATTTACACTCATTTTATTGTTACTGAGTTCTGCTTGTTCTGTTCGCCAGGCACAGAAAACATTATTAGCAGACCCTGCTTTAAAAGGAGCCCATGTGGGTGTGGCAGTCTATAACGTTTCTAAAGACAAATGGGTAGACCGTCACTTAAGTGATTTATACTATACCCCTGCAAGTAATACTAAAATTCTTTCTTGTTATTTAGGTATGCGCTTTTTAGGCGATTCCATACCTGGTTGGAAAATGGCAGAAAACAAAGACAGTATTTTTTTATTGCCCTTAGGCGATCCTAGTTTTTTACATCCCGATTTTACGTATCAACCTATTGCCGATTTAATTCGCCAAACAAAAAAGCAAGTGGTGCTATGTTTCCCCGATAAGGCCGATGACTTTGCGATGTATGGAAAAGGTTGGGCCTGGGATGATTATCCATATGACTATCAACCCGAAAGAAATAGATTAAATATTTATGGTAATGTACTTAGCGTTACTAAATCAAAAAACGGTGTCAATTTTCAACCTAGTTTATTTACAAAAAACCAGCCAGCGCCAAAAGAGTATACACAGTGGAGCAGGGCTAAATTAGCAAATGATTTTTTTGCTACAGGTAAATCTATTAAAGATACTTTACAACAAATTCCTTTTATTACGGATACTACTTATGCTTTAGCAAAAGCATTATTAGAAGATACATTACATCCTGCCTTTCCTATTGCTATTCAAAAAGGTTGGCATCAAAATAACGGGCATATTGTTAAAACAGTTCCTACCGATAGTTTACTAAAAATTATGATGCACCGTAGTGATAACTTTTTTGCAGAGCAAGTTTTTTTAATGGCAAGTGAACAATTATTAGGCACCATTAATGACGAAGCTTTAGTGGACACTATTTTAAAATCTGATTTTAATTTTTTCCCTCAAACCCCACAATGGGCTGATGGAAGCGGCCTTAGTAGATTTAATTTAAATACACCTGAGAACTATGTGGCCTTATTGAAAAAAATGGAAAATGATTTTAGCTTAACACGCATTAAAGGCATTTTTGCAAAAGGTGGCAAGGGCAGTTTGTCTGCTTATTATAAAAATATTCCAGGAGAATTATATGCTAAAACAGGTACCCTAGGAAATCAAGTGGCCTTGAGTGGTTATATCATTACCAATAAAGGAACACATTTATTATTTTCGGTTCTAGTAGCAAATCATGTAAGCCCTAGCAGTTCTCCAGTAAGAAAAGCGGTGGAAGCCTATTTAACAAGTATCATGAAGCTAAACTAGGTAAAGTTGAGCTAGGTAAACTCGAATTAGGAAAGGTTGAATTAAATAAAGCTGAACTCATTATTTACTAAATAAGCCATCTAAATAATCTTCTTTTAATTCAACATAGGTAGGTGCTCCAGAAGCGGTAATAGTGGGAATATCGCAGTCTGACAAAGACTCAATCAAGGCATGCATTTCTTTATGACTTAGTGCTTGGCCCGCTTTAATAGCCATTTGACT
>JBAXWU010000148.1:0-2872 GCA_037128235.1 Chitinophagia bacterium
CTCTAATTTCAGCCAAAGCACCTAGGTCACCCAAAGTAGATTTCTCCACTTTAGCTTGAACTGCTTTCACTGCTTTTTTAGTCTTTTCCGTTTCCACTTTTGCTTCTTTCTTAGCTACTTCTTTCTCTTCAGTGATAGCTTGTTCCCAAATTCTTGCATGAGAAACTACAATACGCTTTTCATTGCGATCAAATTCAATCACCATGAACTTCGCTGTTTCTTCCGCTTGAACTTGTTTGCCATCTTCTTTCGCTAAGTGACGATTAGGTGCAAAACCTTCAAGACCATGTGGCAATTGTACAATGGCACCTTTTTCATCCTTACGGCTGATGGTACCATCATGAATAGATCCTATTGCAAAAGTTTGCTCTAATGCATTCCAAGGATCTTCTTCTAGTTGCTTATGTCCTAATTGAAGTTTTCTATTTTCTTTGTCGATGTTCAAAATTTTGATATCGATTGACTCTCCTACTTTCACATACTCAGAAGGGTGATTGAAACGCTTCAACCAACTTAAATCGCTGATATGAATCATTCCACCAATGCCTGATTCTAATTCAATAAACACACCGTAAGGAGTGATATTTTTTACAAGCCCTTTGTGTTTGCTTTGTTCTGGGAATTTATTATCGATAGTGCTCCAAGGATCTTGAGACATTTGTTTAATACTCAAACTCATCTTACGTGCATCTTTATCTAAAGTGACTACTTTCGCTTCATGCTCATCTCCTAATTTGAAGAATTCTTTTGCATTGATAGGCGTGTTAGCCCAAGTAATTTCAGATACGTGTACAAGACCTTCAACACCTGGTTGAATTTCTAAGAAAGCACCGTAGTCTTCAATATTCACTACTTTACCTTTTATAACACTACCTTCTAATAATACTTGTGGTAATACATCCCAAGGGTGTGGCGTTAATTGTTTTAAACCTAAGCTGATACGTTTTTTGTCATCATCAAAGTCTAATACTACCACTTGAATTTTTTGGTCTAATTTAACCACCTCACTTGGGTGAGAGATTCTACCCCAAGAGATGTCGGTGATATATAATAAACCATCTAATCCACCTAAGTCCATGAAGGCTCCGAAGTCAGTGATGTTTTTCACCACACCTTCTAATACTTGACCTTTCTCTAATTTGCTCATGATCTCTGCACGCTGTGCTTCGATATCGCTTTCAATTAAGGCTTTATGTGATACAACGGCATTCTTAATAGTTTCGTTAATCTTCACTACTTTAAATTCCATTGTTTTTCCTACGAATTGATCATAATCTGTAACGGGCTTCACATCAATTTGAGAACCTGGTAAGAAAGTTTCCATACCAAATACATCAACGATTAAACCACCTTTTGTTTTGCTAGTCACTAAACCGGTAACAACTTCACCAGTCTTATGTACTTCCATAATTCTTTCCCAAGCGCGGTAAATACGAGCAGACTTACGGCTTAAGTGAAGATTACCATCACGGTCTTCTTTTTCTACTACCATTACTTCAACTGTATCTCCTGTCTTCACACCATTGGTGTCACGGAATTCATTTAATGAAACTAAGCCATCACTTTTAAAACCAATGTTTACGACAACATCTGTTTTAGTTAAAGCAACTACTAATCCATTCATAATTTCTCCGTCAGAAATTTGTACGAAAGTGCCATCATACACTTTATCATACTTTACTCTTTCAGCTTCTGCATAATGACTTACGTTACGTTTGTCAACGCTCCAGTCAAAATCGTCATGGGCTGTAATAATTTGTTCAGGTGCTTTTGGTGTCGCAGTTGCTTCAACAGCTGTAGCGCCGTCGAATTCCTGTGCGTCTGCGTTTAGGTTTTTAATAAATAATCTCATATAAAATCCGGTGTTTTTGAACCGGACGGCAAAGGTAGGAAAAAACCCATAAAATAGACTTAAAATGGGCTAAAAAATACAGATTTTAATAGTTCTAAGCTATTGATATTCAATAGTATTGATCTAGATAAATGAAAAAAGAACGGGAAACTATAAAATAGATAAAATGTCTTAGTGCATCTGCCCCATATGCTGGGCTGCTATCCAGCCAGAAGTCCAAGCATGTTGGAAATTAAAACCACCCGTAATGCCATCTACATCCATCATCTCACCAGCAAAATGTAGACCTGGTATTAGTTTACTTTCCATAGTACTTGATTCTATTTCAGTTAATTCAACCCCACCACAAGTAACAAACTCTTCTTTAAAAGTTGTTTTTCCTTTAATGGGTAAAGTAGTTCTCACTAGTTGTTGAATTAATATTTGTTGTTGTGTCGATTTTAAATCGGCCCATTTAAGGGAAGTATTTATTTCTGCTACTTGTAAAAAATAATGCCATAACCTATTAGGTAAACTAAATGGATTTTTCGAACCCATTTCTCTTTTACCCAATTCTAATCTAATATTAATCCATTCCATTCTTAAACTTTGTTCAGTATAAGTGGGTACCCAATTAATAACAATATTTCCTTCGTAATTAACCGCAGCCATTTCTCTTGCACACCATGCCGATAATTTAATTGCAGCAGGGCCACTCATTCCCCAATGTGTTATTAATAAAGGGCCTTGCTCTATATGTTTATTGCCCGCCCACTGAATACTTGCATTATCCACGGCCACACCCATTAAATGGGTAATTGTTTTGTCGCTGGTATTAAAAGTAAATAAAGAAGGAACAGGCTCTACAATAGTATGGCCTAAACGCGTTAACCAATCATAACGATTGGCTTTTAACATGCCTCCTGTTGCCACACAAATAGCATCGGCATTTATTAATGTGTTATTAGTAAGTGTAATAATAAATGTTTCATTAGTATTAGTATTGGGATTACTATTGGGATTACTATTGGGATTACTATT
>JBAXWU010000149.1:0-2848 GCA_037128235.1 Chitinophagia bacterium
TGTATTAGCACCAATTTTTGTGCCTTTTACAACTACTGATGCATTCGCAACAGCGACGCCTTTTAGATCTGTTACTCTACCAGTTAACTGACGTGTTTGTGCAAAGGCACTTGTCATCGTCAATAAACCTAGAGTCAACATCAACATAAGTTTTTTCATATTTCAAATTTAGAATGCGAATTTAATAAATATTAGGATATATTAACAATTTGTTAAAGTTTATTCTAAAAAAATTAAGGATTTTCGCAGTATTTGAACCTATTTAATAAACAAAACAAGTGTATTATATTGTATATTAATATATTAGGAGAAAATACGCAGAATGATTTTCTCGACTGTTTTATAGATTTTTTTAAGGCCTAGCTACCCATTTTTCTACCGTCGTTTTCTCAATGAATGCCCTTGAATAATAGGATGGGAAATAGGCATCATTGGCCCAGGTGGAAAAAAGATTACGGTAAAAGGGGCTATTGCTATCCCCAGATTGACCAGGAGTATTGATTATCAATGTTTTATCCCAGTCTCGGGTATCCATTAAAATTCGAAAACTAGCCCCACTTACTTGGTTATCGGCACCACCGGTAGAGCCTGGTGTTTGACCATAACCCCCCCTTGGAAGCGGGCCTATGTTTAATTTGGCTTTTAAAGCGGGACTTACCAAATTAGCTAAGGGGTGTTCAAAATAAATATGCTTGTACTTTTCTTGACCATAGTTCCAAGCAGTTATATCACTGCCTAATTTGTTTTTTAAATTTTGAATGGCTACTTCAAATGCTTTTTTTACAAAGGCATCTCTATTATTTAGGGCAAGAGCTGCATCCGCTCCAAAATAATTTACAGGATTTTCTAAACGCTCAATAACTTTTTTTAATTGCAAATTAATCCATGGTTTAATCTCATCAGGGACAAAATATTTTTGTGCATTAATAGCTAATTGTTTTTCTAAGCTCACATAAATACCTGCAGCAATACTATTTTTATCCAATACAAAATTCCAATTCATTAAATATTGTTTTGCAATATTTGAAAAAGAATCTTCGAATTTTATTTTTTCAAGAAGCGGTACAATGGTACTTGCAGGTATAGAAAAATAATCGGTTTGTAATTTTCCCATATCCTCCAAACTAATATTATTTTTTTCCGTTAACACTTTATTTATTCTATCTCCTCTATAAGGATCGGCCCAGGTATAGCCTACTGCATCCCAATGTTCATAAGTATCTGGAGTCACATGCTGATTCGCTGTGGCAAAAAAATCTTTGCTTGGATTCAGTAAATGGGGTCGCTCTTTAATAGGTAAATAACCCGCCCATTCATACCTGCCATCACCAGGTATTGGAACATAGCCACTGAAATTTTTTCGAATAGGAATTATACCCACTGCCTGCCAACCTATATTTCCTTTTTTATCTGCCCATATCATATTCTCTCCAGGTATATGACTATAGGCACAAGCTTCTCTAAAACTTTCCCAACTATTTGCTTGATCAATTCTTAAGGAAGCTAAATAAGGTGCACCGCCTGCTTCCATCCAGGCACATTTTACTGCATAAGCTTTATTATTTACTGAATCAATAAAAGTAACTGGGCCATGAACGGTATAATGTAATTGAACTGATTGACTAGCTGCGTTTTTTATTTTTATATTTTCTGAAATGGTTTTCATTTTTACCCACTGTCCTTTATACCAATATTCATCTTTATGTAAAGGGTTAATATTGTACACATATAGGTCTTCTCCATCGGTTTCATAAATAGTTAAACCCCAGGCCCCAAATTCATTATGCCCTATGGAAACCCCTGGTATCTCTGGCTCTCCGCCACCTACCACATTCCAACCCGGTGCTACCAAATGCACTATATAACGAAGTGAAGGCACTGCAATTTTTCGGTGTGGGTCGTTGGCAAGCATAGGAAAACCACTAGCTGTTTTGCGACCACTAATTATCCAATTATTACTTCCCTCCATTTCTTGTTCGGGTAAAAAATCGGCAAGCTGTTTTCTTTTATTTAAAATATCTAAAGCCGATACATCGTCTTCGTCGTGTTCCGAAATATCCGATTTAGTAAACTCTACTTCTGTTCTGTAAGCATTGTATAATGCTAAAATATCGGCTTTTAATAAATCGCCTCTAATAGCCGTGTCTAATTGTAGGTTAGGATCTTTAGGGTGAAACCAAATTAATTCTTTTACTTTTTTTTCACCCACTGCAGCCACTGCTCTTCCAATATTTAATTCCTGTGTAATATTGCCAAGTAAGCCTTGGTGTCTTGATATAACAATTTCAGTAGTCCATTTTGCAGGACGTATTTTTAAAATTTTAAATTCAATAGGAAGTAGGGCTGGCTTAACGTTCACCTCTGTGATATAACTATTCACGCCATCTACATAGGCTTGAATAATAGCTTGACCATGCTTATGATAATGTTGTAATTCTTTTTCTAAGTTTCCTCTAAATTTAAATAGGCGCGTACCTATGTCTCTTTTCAATTCTCTTGCACCTAAAATTTCAGCCACTGTGCCTGTGGCTTGTCTTCTCCAAATTTCAAATTGAAATAATCTATCCTTTGCAGCACAATACCCTTGTGTAAAAAATAAATCATGTTCATTACTTGCATAAATATGATTCACTCCCCACTGGTCTCTTAGTACTTCTACTTTTTCTTTTAAGCCTTTTAATTGTAATGTATTTTTTTCTTGCGCTTGCAGCGTTTTGCTATTAGAAACAATTAAACATACGGTAAAAACAAATGAAAAAAAGAAGGAGGGCTTTTGAAAATATGATTGCATAGCTATTAATTTAATGGACTCAATGATCCTTTAAATTAAGAAAAAACCCTTGCAAAA
>JBAXWU010000150.1:0-2811 GCA_037128235.1 Chitinophagia bacterium
GTCAAAAAATATTCCAATACTTAAAACAAAAGGGATACCAAAAAGCGAAGCTCTAGTAATAAAGCTCTAGTAATAAATCTCTAGTAATAAATTTCTAAGTTCAATTTTGTTTTTAATTCCTGCACCAAGGGATACATTGCTGCAATGCGTTCGTATTTTTGTTTGCTATTCAAACTTAAATGTAAAGGCACGTCTTCTTTTTCGCTTGCGGCTACTAGTATACTAAATTGAATGGCGCGGTTGTGAAAATGATCCCATATTCTTTCTAAAACATTCATACGTTCTTGTTCCACAAATTTTTGTGCCGTTAAAGCAGGAACAGTAATGGTGAAATGAGTTTCATTTTCGATATCAAGCTGCGCTAATTTAAAAGTACTGGCTGCAGAATGTTTTAAAGCTGTTTCTAAAGTAAGGGTGAAATCATCCCAGCATTTTCTTAAATCCTCTATGGTGAGTGGAATAGAATCGATGACTTCTTCAATCTTGTATTTTTCTCCGTATTTATTTTGAAGTACAGCGAGTAAATTTTTATTACTACCTTTTTCAGTAGGTGTCGTATTCGTTGGAATGCCTTTTTCTTCTTTGGATAATTGCGCTGCTGCTATTATGGGTTCAGCTGTTGCTGTTTTAGTTTCTGCTGCTCTAGGTTCCGCTGCTTGCACAGTTTTGGAAACAGCTACTCTTGAAACTACTGGCTGCTGTTCTATAATTAATTTGGCCTCCTTGGTGACTACTGAATTACTTAAAGGAATAATTTTCTTTAATCGAATAGGGTAATGGCTATCCACTAATTTTTTTTTTACAACTTGGCTGTCTTCCATGCTTAGTTCAATAGCTTGTTGTAAAAAATTGAGTTTGATAATGGCCATTTCTACATGCAGTCTTTTATTACGGGCCATTTTAAATTGTATCTCGGCTTCGTTTAATAAGTTAAGCGCACTTACTAAATAGGGGGTGCTAATTTCTTTGGCAACACTTATGTATTGTTCTCTCCATCCTTCAATCGATTCTAATAATTTGGCACTGGCTGGGTCCTTGCATACTAACAAATTTCTGATAAAGCTAGCAAGCCCGTATAAAACCATATCACCCTCAAAACCTTTTTGATTAATTTCATCATACAATAACATGGCCTGGGTGAGGTCTTGTTTAGTTAGGTAGTCTAGTAATTTAAAAAAGTAAGCCTCGTCTAAAATATTTAAATGCTCAAGTGTATTCTCGTAAGTTAAAGCCCCATTAGAAAAACTTACTATTTTATCTAAAATACTTAAGGCATCACGCATGCAACCTTCACTTTTTTGCGCAATCAATTGCAATGCATTTTTTTCAGCCTTGATATTTTCTTTGCCAATAATTTCTTCTAAATGTGCTACGGTATCATTGGAAGTAATACGTCTAAAATCAAAAATTTGACAACGACTTAAAATAGTCGGAAGAATTTTATGTTTTTCAGTAGTGGCTAAAATAAAAATGGCATAGGGCGGCGGCTCTTCTAATGTTTTTAGAAAGGCATTAAAGGCACTGGTACTTAACATGTGTACCTCATCTACTATATATACTTTGTATTTACCCGCTTGTGGTGCAAAGCGCACCTGTTCAACCAAGGTTCTGATATCATCTACTGAATTATTACTCGCCGCATCTAGTTCATGAATATTTAAACTAGCTCCTTTTTCAAAAGAAACACATGAGTCACATGTATTGCAGGCTTCTCCTTCCTTGGTGATACTTGTGCAGTTGATAGTCTTGGCTAAAATACGTGCGCAAGTTGTTTTACCCACCCCTCTTGGTCCACAAAACAAAAAGGCATGTGCCAAATGATTGTTTAAAATGGCATTTTTTAGAGTAGTAGTAATAGGCGCCTGTCCCACCACTGTATTAAAGTTTTGGGGCCTGTATTTTCTAGCTGAAACGACGAAATTATCCATAGTTGACGCGCAATATACACATTCAAAATCAAAAGTATTCACCGGGGAAATAAATCTTATCCCCTAATTGTTAAAGCCCCTTTTAGGTCCTTATTTTGCGCCCTTATTTTATGCTATAATCCATGGGCGGATGTCTTTCAAATGGGTGAACGCTTGGGTTAAAAATATGCCTGAAAGTGACCATCTGTCTGCTGGGTTGAGCGTCTAAGCTTTTATAAATATTCACCATTTTAGGATTCCAGTCTGCAGCCCAGCCCATTTCATAACCACTATATAGTTTTATTTTATCAAGCATAATATAGCAGCAATTAATTAAATAACTATCTATGCCCAAGGCCTGGTATTTAGGCACCACACCAAAAGCTAAACCTGTTAATTTATTATTGGTTCCTCTGAATTTCATCCAAAGCAAATGTAGTTTTTGAAACAGACCCAATTTCCCATTGAAATATTTAAAGTATTGATTCACATCTGGAATATTTATGAACATGGCAATGGGTTCTTGCTTATAATAAGCAAACCAAATTGCTCTTTCATCCATTACGGCTTTCAAAGTTTTAAATAGTTTTAATATTTGTTCTAGTGTAATGGCTTTTTCTTCCCCATGCTGTGCCCAAGCGCTATTATAAATATGCACAAAGTCCTTGGCAAATTTTTCTAAATTATTTTTATCTAAATGCAAAGCCGAATAATCGGGCTTGGCTTTAAATTTATTATAACGCTCTTCAAAACGGGGTGGAAGGGGTTCGCGTAAATCCTTTTGGTAATAATATTGGGTATAATAATTTTGAAAACCATAATTCGTTATCAGCGACTCGTAATAGCTTGGATTGAAAGACATGCCATACATAGGTTCTGTATCAAATCCTTTTACCATTAGTCC
>JBAXWU010000151.1:0-2796 GCA_037128235.1 Chitinophagia bacterium
CTCTAATGATTTTTTCGAGGGACCCCATGAACGGGGCCCTCGATTTTTTTACTCTAATGATTTTTTCTTAATCTAAATCACATCCAATAGGGGCACCTGGTGCCATGGTAGTAGGTTTAGGTAGCGTAATATCTTTTGGATTATTAATTCTTTCAAGGGCATATGCATAATGCGCTTTATGAGCCGTATCTGTTTTTGCTAGCGTAGTTAATTTTAATTTTAATTCCTTCATTCTGTCATTACAAATAGCTCTTACTTCATAATTAGCTTCTGTACTTTGACCTACACCCATTAGCCAAGTAAGCACTAACTGTTGTGTTTGCTGATGAATGCTACCTTCTAAACCATTCGGAATGCTTGCATACCAGGTATTTTTTAATACAGCATCTACTACATTGTCAAAGCCAATAGTTTTGGCCCTCGCTTTATTTTGCACTAATCTATTCGCTCTTTCTACATTGAATAAAAAACTTAGTTCAAAATCGCTAAGCGCTTCTGCAGCAGCTAATGCATCAAAACTCATACCTGTTCTTTTATCAAATAATTCACCTACACCATAATACATTGGAGGGCGAGGAGGTATTAATTGTAAAATACGCTCTGGTATAAGAAGCGAACTTGCCGACAAGCAATTGATAGCGGCGTCCAATGCTTTTTGTTGAATAGCATTCGATAAAATAGTGGGTTTAATTTGATTTAGATCACCTCTTACACTATAATTATAATTGATGCCTCCAATTAATTTAGTTACTGCTTCATACTGATAACGGTGATAATTATATAATGGTACCAATACATCTTCTAATTTAGCTAGAGGGGTGAAATTAGTAATAGCTTCTTCTCCAAACTGTTCCATCCCTTTTTTTCTTACAGCCATGGCTTGGTCAAGTCCTACAACCGCATCAGATTGGTTATCCCATAAATGTGCATAGGGGTGAAAGCCACTAGCAGCTCTAGCATCTGCATCTGCAATAAATAATAAACCATTTTTAGAATTTTCTGCTAACATGTTTTGAAGAGCAGCTGTTTCATTCACACCTTTTCCAAAATCTTGATACCCATACATAATAGCACGCTTATCCCAAGCGCCAATTTCATTGGTGTACACTTTAGAAAAATCTATCTCCCCTTTTTCATTCACAAAAATATTAGGATGAGGATAGTCCATTACAGAGGCGCGATCATTGTAACTAGATGCATAATTATGTTGTAACCCTAAAGTATGACCCACTTCATGCGCAGCTAATTGTCTTAACCTGTGAATAGCGGCTATTCTCATTTTATCTGTAACAGGTTTACCATTGATATAAGGAGATAATAAGGCTGTGAAAATTAAATAGTCTTGACGAACTCTTAAAGAGCCTAAGGTTACTTGACCTTTTATGATTTCACCTGTTCTAGGATCGGCAATGGTGGCGCCATAGCTCCATCCACGTGTAGAACGGTGCACCCAATTAATCATATTGTATCTAATATCCATGGGGTCGGCAGAATCGGGAAGTACTTGTACTTGAAAAGCATTCTTATAGCCGGCAGCTTCATAAGCTTGGTTCCACCATCTGGCGCCTTCTAATAAAGCAGAGCGAATAGGTTCAGGAGTCCCATTGTCTAAATAATAAATAATAGGTTTTACAGGTTCGCTCATGGCGGCGGTAGGATCTTTTTTAAATAGACGATGTCTATTGATGACCATTTTTTCAATAGGTTCACTTATGTCACTTCCATAATCGAAATAAGTGGTTCCAAAATAACCACTTCTGATATCGTATTTTCTGGGTTGGTAGTTGTTATCGGGAAGCTCTACAAAGCTATGGTGCATTCGAAGTGTAAGTGCTTCTACAGAAGGCGCTACCGTTTGTACGAACCTGCCTGCATCGGAACCGCCTACAAAAGTAAGCGTGGCTTCAAACTCTGAATTTTTAGGAAAGTTTTTAGTGTTCGTAATATAGATAGCCGAACGCCCTTCGTTTAATGTGTAAGTACCTTGTTTCATTTTTCTAATTCTATCTGCTGCACCATGCGCATCTCTTAATAAAAATGGGGTAGCATCCACTAAAAGGGTATTGGCTTCTTCGGCTTCAATGGTAAAACTAAATAAGATAGATTGCGCGAAAGATTCATTCACTGCTTTTTGTTCTCTGGGGTCGCTCGTAACTGCGCGGAAGTCGGTATTGGGTTGGGTCAACAATAGTTTTTTACCCACGCGTTGGAAAAACACAATACGTGAATCACCAATTTGGCCTCTATCAAGCCCAATATCATTGGATCCTAGACCAGCCGGTAAAGAATTGACATATAAAAAAGGGGTTTCTAATTTGTCTACTGCAATAAAAATTTTTCCTTGTGCAGCATCCCAATAGTAATTAAAATAACCCTTATGTAATTCCATGGTCTTTGTTTTTTCTGCAATTGAATTGTTTTGCGCTTGCAGTAAAAAAGGAAAACATAATAACATTAAAAAAATACGCATAAAAATGAATTTATATTAAAAATAAAAAATCCCGCCTCCACCGAAAAATCGGATACGGAGCGGGATTGTAATTTAAGTTTTTTTTACTAAACTGTAGGCGTCGAATTAGTAGTAGGCTCTGTAAATAGAGTTGCCGCTACTACTGCAGGGGCTGCTACCGGTGCAGTTGCTTTTTTCTTTGAAGCTACTTTCTTTTTAGGAGCTGCTTTTTTTACTGCTTTTTTAACAGTTTTCGTAGCAACTTTTTTGACTGCTACCTTTTTCTTAGGAGCTACTTTTTTTGTAGTTTTCTTTGAAGCTACTTTCTTTTTAGGAGCTACTTTCTT
>JBAXWU010000152.1:0-2781 GCA_037128235.1 Chitinophagia bacterium
AAAATATGTTATAATCTATGATTACGGGGCTGAATTTAAGCTTGACGTAGGACTTTATTGGCTTGATTGGCAGGTCGCTTGCTGAGCGTTATACGGCAAAATTCAATAACTGCAAAAGTTTTGAACCGCGTAGCAACTGCTGTAAGAGGATTTAATCCTTTTGCTGTAAGTGCTTTCGCACCAGCTGTAGCCTAATAGCTATAGCCGTCGCAACTAATGACGCCAGATAATTTCTTGTGATGTCATATCATCTGGATGCCTATGTATTTTTGATCTAGAATACATAATAAGACTTCATAGATATATTGGGATTTGAATTTTGATAGTTTCTCGTTCATATTCCAAGACAAACCTTCAAACTATCTATGCCTGTAGAAGATCGGCAATCAATAAACCTTCGGACGTGAGGGCAGTGCTCACCAGCTCCACCATAAGAGACTTTCAATTACTTGAAGGTCTTTTTTGTTATTGAAAGTAGTAGTATTTAATTGAATTCGTAGTACAATCTACTTAAGGTTAAAAAAATAAACAAGGTAAAAATATGAAAATTAAAAAATTGAATAGTAAAGGTTTTTCACACATCGAGATAATCTTATTCGCGGTATCTTTGGTAGTAGTAAGTGGAATAGGCTATTATGTCTATCAAAAAAATACAACTGCTCATGCAGGTAATCTAAAATATGTATATATTGGCACAGCATCTGCTCCCGATAAGACTAAATTTAAATTCTCAGCCTGTAAGCAGGCCATAGCGGTTGCTTCCGGCGTAGCATCTGGTACAACTTCAGGCGTTACCTCCGGCGTGGTATCCGGGACAATTACATATAATTATTTATTAAAAGTCCAAGTATCATTAGCTTCAGGCGTTACCTCCGGCGTAGCATCTGGTACAACTTCAGGCGTTACCTCAGGTGTAGTGACATCTAATTACGATGCATTTCTCTCTAACTTTAACAAGAAAGATTTCTCCGGCCAATATCTTCTCAGCAATACATCATCATGGAACTGGACAAATGGCGTTACAACTCTATCAATGCCATTTTCTTCGAAAATAACAAATCATACATGGGGTAGTATTCAATCTGCCTATAAGGGCGGACTATGGGGAATGACTGGCTTCTGGTTCAATCCCAATGGACTTTCAAATTGCTAAAGTAAGCAATGCTAGATCCTACAAACGAATTGTATGACCTTTTATGGGCAAGGCTAAACTAATAGATTATGTCGATAAGTATTCAATAATAGCCTGTTTTCTTCTCCCTTTTGTGGTTCCCTCAAAAAATATATATTTAAATTTCATTCTTAGAACATATATCGTTGTCATTCTTGGAATCTTCAGCTGGTTCAGGATATTCCAAAAGAAAAAAATATCGCAATTAGAAATTGCCTACAAAATTCCATTGGCAGTTATTATTTTAATGCTGATTCTTGATTTATTTTTATATCACGACTCATATGCTATGTTTGGTGGAATATATATGCAAATTGGGATAGTAAGTCTATTGTCTATTATTGGTATCTGCATAAATTCGATTAATAAAAAAATTTATCTATTGTTTCAAGGACTTTTTCTAAGCTGTATAGCTTTATCTATTTTCTCATTTTACTTCCAATCGACAATATATGGTTCATTGTTTTCCAATAGGTTAATTGGGCCCTTTTTTCAATCAGATATTTTGGCGATATATCTAAGCCTTGGTTTCTTAGCTGGACTTATTTTTATCGGGAGTCTAAAAAGTATAAAGAGTAAGTTTTTATTCTCCATAGGGGAATCAATCATAATGACTGGCATCATTTTTACTCAAACAAGACTCGTCATAATCTTACTTTTACTCATATCTTGTATTTATTTAATCTATACCCTGCCTAAAAAAATAAGACTAGTTAGTATAATATTTATGACCCTTACAGCTTCTCTTATAATTTTTGTAAGTATAATATTAAGACCAAACTATAATTTATCTAGTCTATACGATTCAACAATTTACAGATTTGAATTACAGAGTGCAGCAATCTCACATTCAAATTCTAGTATTTTTATAGGAAAAAGTGTCTATGGCTTATCCTCCGACCTAGAATGTAAAAATTTGAATAAATTTTATGAATTAAGAAAAACTTGCAATAACTATATTTTCCAATCTAGCCATAATTTATTTTTAGACCATAGCATAATGTTCGGCTATATCGCAGGCATTATGATGTTTTTTGCCGGAGCATATTCTATATATATATGCTTTAAAAACCCGAATAACAACACAGTTTTACTGGGTTTAATCTTGACCACAACCACTATTTATTATTTTTCGAATGTTAATTCCATAGAACTGGAACTTTTATACTGGCTTTTAATTGGAGGTGTAATTAGCTCAAAACCCAAAATAAAAAATCCATTGACCAAAAATAATTAGTAATCTACTGGACTACTTGTTTTTCGCTGACATAATTCTTCTAAATTGAATTCAATTTTGGAATTCAGAATGTCTTATATTGTTTATATTGAATTCGTAGTACAATCTACTTAAGGTTAAAAAAATAAACAAGGTAAAAATATGAAAATTAAAAAACTAAATAGTCGAGGATTCTCACACATTGAAGCATTTATGCTAGTAATCGTTGTTGTGGCGATAGTTGGCATAGGCTTCTTTGTAGTTAATAAGAATAAGAGCACTAAACAAGTGGCTCATGCAGGATCGAATACTTTATTTCTATCAAAGACACTTCCAGGCGTAACTAACATTTTGGCTAGATATGGTGATTTCATTTATGCCGAAACTGGTGGTA
>JBAXWU010000153.1:0-2756 GCA_037128235.1 Chitinophagia bacterium
CGGTCATTACCTGCATCTTGTTTAGATACCCAATTGAATTTCAAGAGTGTATACAATAAACCTACAATACCCATCGCCGGAACGGCATAAAATAGAAGATCTTTCATAGCAATACTTATTCTTTTGTTTAGATTCGTTTAAGGTCTGCAAAAATAGGGGGTAAAAGTCAAAAAAGGGCAAAAAAGGGCAACTTTACTCCACCAAGGCGGTGGTATCCACTTTACCTGTAAAAACAGAGGCAATTTCCTTGCCTTTATAGATGGATTTATTGAATTTATTACCCAAAATAATGATGGTAGCCGATTCATTAATTAAGCGGGTAAACACGGTATTATTCCCATGCCACCATCCATTATGGTAAATTAGCTTTTCTTCATTAGGTTTAGCTAAAATACGCCAGCCTAAACCATAGTTATGATAGTATTTATTTATAGGGCTCTGCGGTTGAAAAGCCATTTCTAAAGTAGCTGCTTTTAAATAAGTACCTTCTGTTAAGGCCTTATCCCACAAATACATATCTCTTGCAGTACTGTACACATTTTTGTCGCCATAAATGCAATCGTACTTTTCAATTTTATAAGGAACCATACGAGCATTATAAGAAGGGGTATACTTATCGATACTCTTCGCGCTAAATATGTATGTGTTTTCCATTTTCAATGGCTTAAATAAAGTTTCTGCCATATAGGTAGGGAAATCTTGACCTGTAATTTTTTCAATAATTAGGGCCAACATAACAAAGTTAGTATTGCAATATTTAAATACTCTGTCTGGCTTAGAAGCAGGTAAAGGACGTTTTGCCACTATATAGTCTAGTACATCCTGATTATTATACAACCCTTGTCTGAATGGAGTTTCAGCCTTTATGAGTTGTAATTTTTTTACCCAACGGCCTCTTCTATTTTTAACTTTTACAGTGGTATACTTATGAGATTCCATAAAATAAGTATAATCCGGAAGACCACTTCGATGCGAAAGTAATTGTTCAATGGTGACATCGGTATAAGGGAAGTTCGAAATATATTTTGTAACAGGTGCTTTCAAATCTAATTTGTCTTGTTCCCATAATTTAAGGGCGGCCATGCCTGTAAATGTTTTAGAAATAGAGGCTAAATGAATAGGGGTTTGAGGAACTATGGCTGTTTTATCAGAAAAATTAGAAAAGCCTTTATAATCTTCAAATATGATTTCTCCTTTTTTGGCAATTAATATCTCCCCACTAAATCCTTTATTGCCCAATATAGTTTCATATTTAGCTTTCACCTCAGCTATTAAACGCTCTTTTTCATCATTATTAATGACAGCAGAAGCCTGGGTATTATTTAGAAAACGGGGGCCTTGACCAGTGCCACAGGCAATACTTAAAAAGAAGAATCCTAGTAAGAGGGTGAATCGAATGAACATCTGTTAGTTTTATAAGGTGGCCATGAACATTAATAGCTACAAAAATAACGCTAGAATTACATAATTTATTGTTAATGAATAGCAAACAGTTAATTTTTTTTAACTTTGCCACATGAGTAATTTTGATGCCACTAGTTATCCTAAGGATAAAATAAAGGTCTTATTCCTTGAAAACATAAGTGATAAAGCGGTTCAGTATTTCAAAGAGCAAGGATATACTGATGTAAAAAAGGTATCAGGGGCTTTGAGTGAAGAGGAATTAATCAAAATTATTAAGGACGTTCACATTTTAGGTATTCGTTCTAAAACCTTTATTTCCAAAAAAGTATTAGATAGTGCCAAAAAATTACAAGCCATTGGCTGTTTTTGCATTGGTATTAACCAAGTAGATTTAAAAGCTTGTAAACAAAAAGGGGTTGCTGTTTTTAATGCACCTTATAGTAATACAAGATCTGTAGCCGAATTAGTCATTGGCGCTTCTATTATGCTTATTCGAAAAATTGTAGATAAAAATACTGCAGCACATAAAGGTATTTGGAATAAAGAAGCCAAAGGAAGTTTTGAACTCAGAGGAAAAACAATAGGTATTATTGGTTATGGTAATATTGGTACGCAGTTAAGTATTTTGGCAGAAGCCATGGGTATGAAAGTTCAATTTGTTGATATTGAAACAAAACTACCTCTAGGCAATGCCAAACCAGCAAAATCTTTAAAAGATATTGTAAGTAGTTCTGATATTATTTCTTTACATGTTCCTGAAACTAGTCAAACAAAAAATTTAATTAGTAAGTCAGTTATTAGTCAATTTAAACAAGGGGCAATTTTAATAAACTATGCGCGTGGTGAAGTGGTAGACCTTGATGCTTTAAGCAAGGCCATTGTTGAAAAGAAAATAGGAGGGGCTGCCATTGATGTATTTCCTATTGAGCCTGAAAAAAATGGAGATGTTTTTACCACACCGCTACAAGGCTTAGCCAACGTGATGCTGACGCCACATATTGGTGGGTCTACCGAAGAAGCACAAGAAAATATTGGGGAAGATGTAAGTATTAAATTATATCAATACTTAGAGCGTGGTGTTTCTTATGGCTCTCACACTATTCCTTCCATTAGTTTACCGCCTGTTGAAAATGCACACCGCATTTTACATATTCATAATAATGTACCGGGTGTATTGAGTGCTATCAATACAGTGATGTCTAAAAATAAAATAAATATTCTGGGACAATATTTAAAAACCAATGATGAAATTGGTTATGTAGTGTTAGATGTCGATTCTAAATTATCTAAAACAGCCATTGCACTATTAAAAGAAGTAAAGCATACTATTAGAGCGCGTATGTTGTATTAGT
>JBAXWU010000154.1:0-2720 GCA_037128235.1 Chitinophagia bacterium
ATAATCGGCCCAGTTAAAACGACGCACTTTGAAAGGACAGTTGTTCGCGCAATAACGAGTACCAATACAACGGTTATAAGTCATTTGGTTTAAACCTTCAGAGCTATGGTTGGTGGCAGCCACTGGACAAACGTTCTCACAAGGAGCATTATCGCAATGTTGACACATTAATGGTTGGAATACCACTTTAGGGTTGTCCATATCACCACTAAAATATTTATCGATACGTAACCAATGCATTTCATGGCCACGTAATACTTCTGGTTTACCTACCACGGCAACGTTGTTCTCTGCATTACATGCTACCACGCAAGCACCACAACCATTACAACTATTTAAATCTACACTCATGCCCCACTTAATACCCGGACGGGCGTACACTGGATAAATAGTTCCTTCTGCTTCATAGTTTTCTAATCCGCCATAAGGTTTAGTTTCTGCTTCACGCTCTTCTAAAATTTCTGTTGGATTTTTTATGTATTCAGCGAAAGTTATTTCTTTTACTACTTCGGTACGAACACCTTGTGCTGTATCGTAACGGAAATGTGTTTGTGTTAAAGCCACTGGATAAGTTTCACCCGTTGCAGTTAATGTAACATTAGAACAAGCAAATTGAACTAATCCATTTTCAATGCAAGCTAAAGGGAAGGCATTTTTACCTGTACCAATAACCGATTTACCTAAGGCTTCTGCACGGCCGTAACCCACTGCAATACCCACTGTTTGAGGATGTGTACCTGGAATAATTAAGACAGGAAGTTCAATTGATTTTCCGTCCACTGTTAATTTAACCACTTGCTTTGGAGGCTTTACTTCATAAGCATCGGCCTGTCCTGCATTATTTAAATCAATGTTTAATAAAGTTCTTGCCATCGAAGGAGATACTATAATATAGTTGTCCCAAGTAGCACGTGTAACGGGATCAGGTAATTCTTGTAACCATGGGTTAGAAGCCCCTTGACCTGCACCAATACCCACTTTTTGATATAAGGCTAATTCAATTTTGTTCTTATCATTATTCTTATCATTGGAGGAAGGCTTGCTTGCAGTTACCGCAGCCACCGCAGTAGCTACCGCGCTGCTATTAATAGTTGCACCAATATTATTAACGTCGGCTGGAATGAATACACCTGCTTGTAATGTTTTATTCCAAGCAGTCTCGCCACCTAATTTAGCAGACCAATAATTTTTTAAATAAGTAGTATAATCAGTGGCATCTCCAGACCATTTTAATAATGAGTCTTCAAAGGCACGTGTTTTAAATAAAGGAGATATAGTCGGTTGAATAAAAGAGATATGACCAGATACTGGCTCAGCATCTCCCCAACTTTCTAAAAAGTGTGGAGCAGGAATTGAATATTTACAAAGCGCTGTTGTTTCATCTAATTTAGCATTGAAAGAAATAGTGGTTTTCACTTTCGCTAAACCCGATTTTACTTTATCAGAAGCAGGCCATGTGTAAACAGGGTTGGCGCCATAAAATAAAACTGCGTTTACTTTACCAGCGTTCATGTCATCAACAAAGTTTGCAAAATCGCTATCAATACCTTGACGATAATTTAAAGTCTCTGCAAAATTAATAGTAGAACCATTCGCACCAACGGCATTATTAATTGCGTTTACAATAATTTGCTCATTTACATTATTACTACCCGATACTACTAGCGCAGCACCTTTGTGAGCCGTTAATGTTTTAGCAGCCGCTTCAATGCCTGCTTTTAATTTAGCATCGGTAATGCCCGTAATTTCACCACCATTCACTGCGCTTAATAAAGCAGCAGCAATCATTGGTAATTCAGAAGGACGACATAAATATTTTTCATCTGCATTAGAGCCTGTCATACTAGCCACTGTTTCAAAGTGGATATGTCTACTCATTGCAGGATTTTTTTCATCTAATTTTTTTCCGACTGCATATTGTCTTGCAAATTCCACAGGGCTTAACCAAGTACCTAAGAAATCGGCACTTAAAGAAACAATGGCTTTTGCATTTTCAAAATGATAAGTAGGAATAGTTGTTTTACCATAAGATGCTTGATTCGCAAGTAGCATTGCACTATGTGAAACCGCATCGTAAGTAATATGTTTGCTACCAGCATGCTTTGCTAAAAACTGAGCAATCACTTGTTTAGTAGAAGGAGAAGTAATTGAACTTGTTACAATAACTACATTGCCATTTAATTCAGCTGCAATGGCTTTATCAATCGCTTCAAAGCTTGCTTCTTTTCCAGAGGTACTAGGAAAACGTAGACGAGCTGTATCATATAAGTCTAAAACAGAAGCCTGCACACGAGCCGAAGTACCACCTGCAGTAATTGGGCTTAAATCATTTCCTTCTAATTTAATAGGACGGCCATCGCGTACTTTAGCAAGTACAGAAACTACATCACCATCTTGCACATAAGTAGTAGCATAATATTCAGCAATACCAGGAACGATATCTTCAGGTTTGTTCGCAAAAGGAATGGCTTTTTTAATAGGCATTTCGCAACTTGCTGCCACGGCTGCAGCGGCGGTACTAAAGCCTACATATTTTAAAAAATCACGACGAGGTGCTTTCGCTTGTAAAAAACTTTCTCCTTTTTCTAAAGTAGATTCGTCTTCAACAAAAGGAAGTTCTTCTTTAAATTCATTTTGAACTTCTTTATTAAAAGCTTCAGAATTATTTAATTCTCCAAAACTTTGCCAATGCTTTCTTTGCTCCATAGTAATGTATATAA
>JBAXWU010000155.1:0-2706 GCA_037128235.1 Chitinophagia bacterium
GCTCAATATTTTGTGTGCCATTAATGGAGTAAGGGTTATTATAAATTTGTTCCTCTCTGCCTTCTACACTATCGTATACCATGAGTGTAGATTTTGTTAGTCCCTTCAATTTTAAATTATTAATTTTCTCTAATGCTAAAAAAGCAAGGGGCATTTTAACCGTACTTGCTGGGTAAAAATATTCCTTAGGGTTTAGGTTATAAGTGAACTCTTTAAAATGAGGAACATTGTTTTTATCTCTATCAATTTGAGTATATAAAATTTGAAGGCGGTAGTCTTTGGGGTTGGCTAAAATTTTACCAAATAACGCTGGTTTTTGCTGCATTAATTTTTCTAGCAAATTGGCATCGGATTGCGCTATGGAAGATAATGCCACTAATAAGAGTCCGGCTAAAACGCTAGTAAATTTCATATTCAAATGTATAAAAACTAAACTATATTTATATCTCCTATGGAAAAGTTTATTTCAGTTTTTGACATGTTTAAAATATCGGTAGGGCCTTCAAGTTCTCATACCCTTGGCCCTTGGCTTGCCGCCAAAAATTGCGTTCAAAAAGTCGATACCCTTTTTGGGCTAGATACATTAAAATCGGTACAAGTTTTATTGTATGGTTCATTGGCCAAAACAGGTAAAGGACATGGAACTGCTATGGCCGTGATGATGGGACTAATGGGAGAGGATCCCATAACAACCAATACCGATTTAATTGAAGCCACTATTGCAGATATAAAAATTAATAAAAAAATTATTGTAAATAAAAGTGTAAATATTGCCTTTGATTTTGAAAAAGATTTACAATTTTTAAAAGACCAATTATTGCCGCATCATCCTAATGGGTTACAATTTATTATTACTATTGGGGCTGAAAAATTTACCTATACTTATTATTCTATTGGGGGAGGTTTTGTTGAAGAGCAAATAGAGAAAGACAATCAAATTACTTTTCAAGCAACTTCTCAAAATAATAATTCTAAGGAGGTAGAAGTGCCTTTTGATTTTAAAAATACGGATGAATTATTGCATTGGTGTATTAAAACAGGACTACCTATTTGTGAAATTGTCAAAGAAAATGAAAAGACCATTAGAGAAGAAATTCAAGTGGCACCTGCCTTGGATCATATATGGGAGATTATGTTAACCTGCATTTATAAAGGATGCCATACAGAAGGGGAACTGCCAGGAGGTTTGTTTGTGCAAAGAAGGGCCTTTGCCTTAAATAAAAAATTATTAAATGGTGCTGTCTATAATAATGTAAATGAGTGGATGGCCGCTATTAAAAATACAGGCCAAAGCTTTTCTAATATCTTAGACTGGGTGAGTTGTTTTGCTTTAGCCGTAAATGAACAGAATGCCTCTTTTGGAAGAGTGGTCACAGCTCCTACCAATGGCGCAGCTGGAGTAGTACCTGCTGTATTATTATATGCTTTATTATTTTCAGAAAATAAAAATGCGGAAACGGTTTCTAATTTTCTACTCACTGCTAGTGCTATTGGAATTTTATTTAAAAATGGGGCTACTATTTCTGCAGCAATGGGAGGATGTCAAGCGGAGATAGGCGTTTCCTCTGCCATGGCCGCCGCTGCACTCACTGAATTATTAGGAGGGAATCAAAAGCAAACTATGATGGCTGCTGAAATTGCGATGGAACATCATTTAGGATTAACCTGTGATCCGGTGGGAGGTTTGGTGCAAATTCCATGTATTGAAAGAAATACCATGGGGGCTATTAAAGCCATTACGGCTGCACAATTAGCATTACAAAGTACACCCGACTTAGCCTTGGTAAGTTTGGATAAAGTTATAAAAACAATGTGGAACACGGCTCTTGACATGAGTGTTAAATACAAAGAAACTGCTGAAGGTGGTTTAGCTATTCAAATTCCTATTGGACTGGCAGAGTGTTAAGTAATTAACTAGTCCATCTCCACTAAAGAATAATCTTGAATTACATTATAAAGTGTGCCTCTTTCCACTGGCTTACGATGGGCTTGTTTAATTAATCTTACCAATTCTTCTGTAGTCATCACAGGTGTATGTTCTTCACTTCCTGCCATGGAATAAATTTTAGTGGTATCGTCAATAGTGCCATCGATATCATTTACACCATAACTTAAACTAAGCTGTGCTATTTCACGACCTAGCATGGGCCAATATGCTTTCACATGCGGGAAATTATCTAAGTATAAACGAGATATCGCATACATTTTTAAATCATTGGCCATGGTGGACTCTGGCACATCATGCATATCATTGTCCTTATTTCTAAATTTCAATGGAATAAAAGTATTGAAGCCCTTGGTTTCATCTTGCAGTTGTCTTAACCTTTCCATATGGTCAATACGGTGTGTTGCCTTTTCAATATGACCATATAATAAAGTAGCATTACTATGCATACCTAAATTATGCGCAGTTCTATGAATATGCAACCACTGGTCGCCAGTGGCTTTATCGGCACAAATAATATTTCTAATGTCTGGATGAAAAATTTCAGCGCCTCCACCTGGTAAAGAATCAAGACCTGCTTCGTGCGCTCTTTTCATACCTTCTTCGGTACTTAGATTTGCTTTACGGAACATGTAATCTAATTCAACAGGGGTGAAGCCTTTAATATGTAATTCAGGACGGTGTGCTTTAATGGCTTTCAATAAAGTAATGAAAAATTCTAAAGTTAATTTAGGATGTACTCCACCTACAATATGTACTTC
>JBAXWU010000156.1:0-2701 GCA_037128235.1 Chitinophagia bacterium
GTTATATCTAGAGGTGCTGAAAATAAAATATCCTTAGTAAATCTTCTATACCAATCAATCGTTAAATTGAATTTTTTAAAAATGGTTGCATCTAATCCAATATCAGCTACATTAGTTGTTTCCCAATGCAAATCAGGATTTGCAATTTGTCCTTGACTTACCCCATTATAAGTTAAGCCATTAAAGGAATAAGGAACTGTACCATAAGTTGCCTGCCACTGATAGTTACCAGAAGCAGTATTACCTAGTTGACCCAAAGAACTTCTAATTTTTATACTTTGAATATTATGATCCCTTAATTTTTGTAAAAAAGGTTCATTAGTTAATACCCAACCCGCAGAAACCGATGGGAAATTACCATATCGGAAATTAGGTCCAAATCTTGAAGAACCATCTCTACGGATATTCCCTTCTAATAAATAAGTTCCTTTATAATTATAATTTACACGTCCAAAAACAGAACGGAAAGACCAATCAGAAGCTGTACCAGTTGGGTTTGATGCAACTGTTGTTGCTGTATTAATAGCAGGTACAGAAGGATCAATTAAACCGCGCATACTAATTCCTGTACTGTAAGAATTATTATAATATTGGTTAAAACCAATTAATGCGCCAAGTTCATGGTTCTTTGCAATTGTGGTATTGTATCTTAAAACACTTTCTAGCGTATAAGTCCATGTTTTATTAAAGGAATTACCGGTACCAAGTGCACTTGGAAGTGTTGGTGCAAATGTTTGCGTCATGGTTAGCAAATTCCAACGTTCTGAAGATGCTGGATTGCCCCAAGTATTTGCTTCATCAAAATATGCAGTATAATTAAATTTTGGTTCAAGAACCAACCCTTTTAAAAGTTTAATTTTTGCATACAATGTTGAAGAAAGATTAGTGACTTGTTCTGAGCCAAGAGAACCAATACTAAAAGCTTTCAATCCTTGTGAAGAAGCTACAGGATCACCCAATGCAGATGATGTTGCGTATCTACCATTATAAAATGGATAAATCATTGGAGACACCTGAGTGATATAATTAAATATATTACTTGTGCTAGCTAAACCTAAATTTTGTAATGAACCAAAAGTTTTAGTACCAACCGTAATGTTATCACTGATTTTAGATTCAAGATTAAATCTAAACTGATATTTTTCTAAACCAGAATTATCAATTAAACCCGGATTTTTCAAATATCCTACAGACATTAAATAGGTTGTATTTTCATTTCCGCCAGAAACAGATACATTATGACTTTGTAATGTGCGACTATTAATCACTGCTTTTGCCCAATCTGTATTTGGATATGCCGCATAATTTGGTATTCCAAAAGCAGTCGTATCATTTGGATGAGCTTGCGCATTAGCGAAAGCTTGAATAGTGGCCGGAGTATATTGTGCAACACCACCAGTGTTAATATAAGACTCATTTATTAAGTTCATATACTTCACACTATTATTAATAAATGTAGGAAGCCCAGATGGGTTAGTAGATGAAAAAAGGCTGTTATAAGTTAAAGTTGGCTTCTTTTTAACACCAGATTTAGTGGTAATTAATATTACACCATTTGCAGCTTGTGCACCATAAATTGATGCAGATGCCGCATCTTTTAAGATAGAAATACTTTCAACATCGTTAGGATTTACGCCATCCATACTGCCTATTATTCCATCAACTAAAATTAAAACGTTGGTGCTACTTAAAGTGCCCAACCCTCTAATTTTAATACTTGCACCATCGCCTCTTGGATCACCAGATCCTTGACGTACAAAAACCCCAGAGGCTAAGCCTGCAAGAGAGGAGGATATATTTGATGTTGGTCTATTTTCTAATTCCTTTGCAGAAATACTAGAAACAGAACCGGTTAAGTTTACTTTTTTCTGAGTAGCATAACCAACAACAACCACATCACCTAAATCAGATGATTTGCCTTTAAGGACTATAGAAATTGTACTACTAGTTCCTACAACAGATTCCTGATTTTCATGATTCACAGACGAAAAAACCAAAGTTGCACCAGTTGCAGCTTCAATAGTGAAGCGCCCTGATTCATCGGTTTGGGTACCAACTGTTTTATTCTTAATTGAAATAGAGACTTGTGGAATAGGTTTTCCATTCTCATCATTTACTGTACCAGATAGTTTTTTAGTTTGAGCCAATAAAATCACTGGCATACATAAAACCATCAAGGCAAATGTCATTTTTTTAATTAGACAAAACTTCCAATGTTTGGAGAGCAATCGCATAGGACAATCGTTTTAGGTGAAGTAAAAGTTGATTATTTAAATTTAAATAGGTATCTAACTAAATAATCTACTTTACAAATTTCTATTTTATTTAACAAAAGCAAGGGTGAGCATTATAAATATTAAGGGGGATTATTATAAAGAATAGCCCTTTTTTGTTCTAAAACGTCAGTTATGTATAGAATTTAAAAGAATCACCCTAAGTATTTAAGATAATACCCCATGGTGGTATATATTTAGGAAGAACAAATAGTTAATTTTAAACCTATTAGTTTCGGTATAAAAAAAGCCATTATTAGCATGACAATTCTACGATCTTTTATAGTATCTGCTATATTCATGCTTTTGACTGTCTGTTCAACAGGACAAATAATAGAATTCAATCATATAACTAACGAAAATGGGTTATCGAGCAACTCTGTATTAGCCATTTGCCAAGATGCAAAAGGTTTTATATGGCTTGGTAC
>JBAXWU010000016.1:0-22862 GCA_037128235.1 Chitinophagia bacterium
AATACAAAGAATCTAAAATAAAGAACCCCGTATTTTTTCAATATCGGGGTTCTTTATTTACAATCTAATTATTTAAAACTTGGCCGGAGTGCCAAGTTCTAAAAAGAAAAAGAGCGAAATTTTCATTCTCGCTCTTTTTCTTTTTACCTATAATTATTTAAAACTTGGCCGGAGTGCCAAGTTTGGGTATACTCTTTTTAATAAAGGCTCTAAGGTGATCATTGCTAGTCGCTAAATCTTCTTTGCGCAAATACATCATATGTCCACTACGGTATCCTTCCCAAAACATTCTGTCTTGAATTTTTCCAGCAGGATCCATTTGCCACATATTATATTTAGCATTGAAATAATCGCAAGCGCCATCATAATAACCCGATTGCACTAGTAAATGTAAATACGGATTTTGCATCATGGCTTGACGTAAGTCGTCGCCAGAGTGGTTATTCGTATTATCCCAAGGGAAGGTAGGGCCAAAAATATAATAGTTTAAATCGGTCTTATAACCCAACTCATCTCTTAGATACATATTAATAGCAGGCGTGAAAGAATGCTCCCAAGAAGTAAGCTCAGCATTATAGTCAGGATTATCTCCTGCATCTAATTTATCAATACCAATATAACGAGAATCTAAACGACCCACTGTTTTTCCTTTATCGCGTAATAGTTCTTTCCAGAAATAATCAAAAGGAATGGTCATACTATAACGCGTTACTTCTGTTTCACCAATACCAATATAACGGGCTAGTTTTTTGATCACTTCTTTTTTCTTCTCTGCATTTAAAACACCACCTTGTGCAATGGCTGGCATTAATTCATTCACAGTAAAGGCTTCTACTTCTGGTAAGTAAGCAGTTAAGTCTTTGGATTGTAAATCGGCTGGTAATTTTTTATGATACCAAGCTGTAGCTGCCATATAAGGAACACGTAAAGCTGCACTGGTAGGGCCTTCGCGCTTAATACCTAAATCGGTGGGTGATACTAAAATTACTCCATTTAAATACATCCAATGTCTGTTTTGTAATTCTAAAGACAAACCAGATACACGCGTTGTACCATAACTTTCTCCAATTAAAAATTTAGGAGAAGCCCAACGTTTGTTTCTTCCAACAAAAGTATTTATCCAATCAGCTAAATATTTTACATCGGCGTTCACACCAAAAAATTTAGAAGTGGGCACCGCTTTATCTAAAATACGAGAGAAGCCTGTGTTCACTGGATCGATGTATACAATATCTGCAGCATCAATAATGGAATTAGGATTTTCTTCGAATCCATAAGGTTGAATAGGATAACCCTCATCATCAATTTTTAATTTTTTAGGACTGGTATACCCTAAGTGCATCCAAACACTGGCTGTTCCCGGACCTCCATTAAATGAAATAACCAAGGGACGTTCGTCCTTATTGGTCACATCGGTACGCTCATAGTACACATAAAATAAACCAGCAATGGCTTTTCCTTCATCATCCCAAACAGGCATGGTTCCGGTCACCACTCTATAAGGCACTTTTTGTCCCTTGATAGTAATTTCCCCTTTATTTTCAGTTTTGGCTTCTAAAGAAAGTTCTCTTTTGAAGCTCGGATTTTTATCTTCAGCTTTAGCGGCTGGTTTAGCAGCTAATTCTTCTCCAGGTTTTTGTGCTTCTGCTATAAAAGCAAGTAGCACTAATAAATAGGTAAATAGTTTTTTTTGCATAAGGCTATTATTAGTTATAATTAGTTTTTTCTACTGCTAAATATACATCATAATTAGATTTTTGGTAGCCCACAGTATAATTATTTATTTAGGTAGTATTTATGTAATTTAGAGCGAAGAAAAATTACACCTCTTAAACCATAAAGGATGTCTGAAGCCCTCCATAAAGTCATTATTTTGACCGCTCCCTCAGGTGCAGGAAAAACATCTATTGCGGCTTATTTATTAAAGCAAATGCCTCAGTTATCCTTTTCGGTATCTGCCACTACAAGAGCTCCAAGAGGCAATGAAAAACAAGGGGTTGAATATCATTTTATGTCTTTGGCTACATTTGAAGGACATATTTATCAAAATGATTTTTTAGAATACGAGATGGTGTATGAAGGGGTTTATTATGGTACTTTACAATCGGAGTTGACCCGCATTTGGAATGTTGGAAAAACTCCTGTTTTAGATATCGATGTCAAAGGTGCTATTAGAGTGCAAAAAAAAATAGGGGCTAATTGTTTATCTATTTTTATTATGCCGCCCTCTATTGAAATTTTAAAAGAGCGCTTGGAAAATAGAAAAACAGAAACAGCCGAGAGTATAGAATTGCGTTTAGATAAAGCAGCCTATGAAATAAGTTTTAGTAACCAGTTTAATGCAGTTATTCAAAATAATGATTTAGCCTTAGCTTGTGCTGAAACTGAAAAACTAATTACCACTTTTTTACAAAAATAAATTTCAAACACAGTTACTATATTTTGTTTTAAACTAATAAATAAATAATTATGTCATTACAAGGAAAAACCGTTTTTATCACAGGCGGTAGCAGAGGCATTGGAAAAGCAATGGCTTTAAAACTAGCGGCAGCAGGCGCTAATATTGTCATTGCTGCAAAGTCGGTAGAAGAGGACCCTCGCTTAGGAGGTACTATTTTTACAGCGGCTGCTGAAGTAGAAGCCATAGGGGTAAAGGCTTTAGCTGTGCAAGTAGATATCAGAGACGAAGCACAAATTGCAAATGCGGTGAAACTAACTGTAGAAAAATTTGGAGGCATTGATATACTTATTAATAATGCCAGTGCTATTCAATTAACTGATACGGCGGGCACGCCTAGTAAACGATTTGATTTAATGCATAGCATTAATGTACGCGGCACTTTTTTAATGGTACAACATGCGCTACCTTATTTAAGAAAATCGGCGCATGCACATATTTTAACTTTATCACCTCCCATTAATTTAGCTCCAAAATGGTTAGGACCACATGTAGCCTATACTATTTCTAAATACAATATGAGTATGATGACCTTGGGCTGGGCAGAAGAATTTAAAGATGATAATATTGCTTGTAATTCTTTATGGCCTAGAACCACCATAGATACTGCGGCGGTGCGCAATTTATTAGGTGGACAAGCATTAGCGAATATGAGTAGAACCACTGATATTATTGCAGATGCGGCGCTGTATATTTTAAGTAAAGAAAAATTAGCTTACAGTGGAAAATTATTTACCGACGAAGAAGTGCTGGCCGCAGAAGGCATCACCGACTTAGCGCATTATTCGGTAGTACCGGGGGCTAAATTATTTTACGATTTATTTTTATAGTATTTTATAAATTATTTTTATTTCAATTTAAAAAAACAAGTATGAAAAGAGTTTTAATATTAGTATTCGTGCTATTTAGTTTACAAGTAATTGCACAGAAAAAAAATAAACTGGACCCTGCGACTCAGCAAGTGAATGCAAATAAAGAAGCTGCAATAGCAGCTTTGAATGGTGCTTATGAAGCAGATAAAAAAACAGCCTTACAAATATGGGAATATGCAGAAGTAGGTTATAAAGAAAATAAAAGTGCTGCCCTACATGTACAAAATTTAAAAGCAGCAGGCTTTACAGTAGAAACAGGTGTGGCTGAAATACCTACTGCCTTTGTGGCTACTTATGGTAGCGGTTCTCCTGTAATTGGGATTCTTGCAGAATATGATGCCCTTCCAGGTTTAGCCCAAACAGCTAGCCCAGAAAAAAATCCTATTGATGGTAAAAATGCAGGCCATGGTTGTGGTCATCATTTATTTGGCACTGCATCGGTAGGTGCAGGTATTGCGATTAAAGAATTGATTGCTTCAGGAAAACTAAAAGGAACTATTAAAGTATATGGTTGTCCTGCAGAAGAAGGTGGAAGCGGTAAAGTATATATGGTACGTGCAGGTTTATTTAATGGCGTAGATGCCGTGATACATTGGCATCCAGGAAACGCTAATGAAGTAACCATGACAAGTGCCTTGGCAAATAAGTCGGCAAAATTCAGATTCTATGGTGTATCGGCGCATGCAGCGGCTTCTCCTGAACAAGGTCGTTCTTCTTTAGATGCAGTAGAAGCGATGGACAATATGGTGAATATGATGCGCGAACACGTTCCACAAGAAACAAGAATACATTATATCATCACAAGTGGTGGTAAGGCGCCCAATGTAGTGCCTGATTTTGCAGAAGCCTATTATTATGTACGTCATCCAAAACGCAAAGAGGTGATGGATATTTTTGATAGAGTAGTTAAAGCTGCAGAAGGTGGTGCACTTGGAACAGGTACTACTATGAAGTATGAAATTATTGGTGGTACCCATGATTTATTATTAAACAGAACTTTAGCAGAAGTCATGCAAGCTAATTTAGAAAAAGTAGGAGGTGTTACTTATACAGAAGCAGAAAAAGCATTTGGTAAAAAATTACAAACAAGTTTTTTTAGTCAAGCACCCCCTATGGAAGAAGCGGCAACTATTAGACCTTTAAAAATAATTCCTGATGCTGGTGATGGTTCAACAGATGTAGGTGATGTGAGCTATGCCTTGCCCACTGTAGGTTTAAGCGCTGCTACTTGGATACCTGGAACGCCTGCACATAGTTGGCAAGCGGTGGCTTGTGGTGGAACAGAAATTGGTACAAAAGGAATGCTGGTAGCTAGTAAAACAATGGCACTTACCGCAATTGATTTATTTAGTAATGCAAATATTATTAAAACGGCTACTGAAGAATTTAATAAAGCAAAGGGTAACTATAATTATAAAGCAATACTTGGCGACCGTAAACCAGCGTTGAATTATAGAGACTAATCAATGTTGGATTCTGGTTTCATCTGAGGAAAGAACAACACATCTTGAATAGAGGGTTGGTTCAACATCATCATGCATAATCTATCAATGCCAATGCCAATACCTGATGTAGGTGGCATGCCGTATTCTAGGGCTCTTAAAAAATCGTGGTCAATAAACATGGCCTCATCATCGCCGCGCTCCATTAAGCCTAATTGCTCTTCGAAACGCTTGCGCTGATCAATAGGGTCGTTTAACTCCGTATAAGCGTTGGCTAATTCTTTGCCATTCACCATTAATTCAAAACGCTCTACTAAGCCTTCCTTGCTACGATGCTTTTTAGTAAGCGGGCTCATTTCAATAGGATAGTCAATAATAAAAGTGGGCTGTATATATTTAGGCTCGCTGGTCGATCCAAAAATTTCATCAATTAATTTACCCTTGCCAATCGTAGGTGCTACATCAATATGTAATTTTTTACAAACTTCTCTTAAAGCTGCTTCATCCATTCCTGTAATATCAATACCTGTATTTTCTTGAATGGCCTCTATCATACTAATACGTCTATAAGGTGCTTTAAAATTTATCGTTTTATCGCCCACCATTAATTCAGTTGTGCCATGTAAGGTCATCGCAATTTTTTCAAAAAGTTGTTCAGTAATTTCCATCATCCATAAATAATCCTTGTAAGCTGTATACCATTCCAAAACAGTAAATTCTGGATTATGCGTACGGTCCATTCCTTCATTTCTAAAATTTCTACTAAACTCATATACCCATTCGAATCCTCCCACGATTAATCTTTTCAAATACAATTCATTCGCAATACGCAAATAAAAAGGAACATCTAATGCATTATGATGTGTCGCAAAAGGCCTTGCTGCAGCGCCTCCTGGGATAGCTTGCAGTACGGGTGTATCCACTTCTAAAGCACCACGACTATTTAAATATTCACGAATAGTAGCCATCAGTAAAGTACGCTTTACAAAAGTTTCTTTTACAGAAGGATTAATAATTAAATCGGCATAGCGTTGACGATATCTAAATTCTGGATCGGTGACTGCATCAAATACATTTCCTTCTTCATCTCTTTTCACCACCGGAAGTGGCTTCAAAGATTTTGCTAACAAAGTAACAGTGCTAGCATGTACCGATGTCTCTCCTGTTTTTGTAATAAATACATAACCCGTAGAGCCAATAATATCTCCAAGGTCCATTCCGTTTTTTGTAATCGCATCCCAGTAAGACTTGTCCTCACCCGGGCAAATTTCATCTCTCTTTATATATAGTTGTAAAATACCCTTATCATCTTGTATTTTAACAAACATGACTTTACCCTTATCATTCACACTCATAATTCTACCAGCCACACAAACAGCAGCATAGTTTTCCTTATTTTCTTCGGTATAGTTTTCCTTAATATCATTAGAATAATGAGAAACAGGATATAAAGGAGCTGGGTAAGGATTAATACCCGCCGCCTCTAAATGCTGTAATTTTTCACGTCTTATAATTTCCTGTTCTGATAGCGATTGACTCATTGATATTATATTATTAGTGCAAAAGTAAAACTTAGCAGTCAATTAACGAAAGAAGCCTTCTTGAACGGCCGAATAACTTAATTGGATTAAATCGCCTGCTTGCATACCCGAGATAGTAAAACTGCCTATTTGAGAGCGAATTAATCTAAGTACGGGGAAATTTACAGCAGCAAACATTTTGCGCACCTGTCTATTCTTGCCTTCTGTAAGTTGTATTTGGGCCCAAGAAGTAGGGATATTTTTTCTAAATCGAATAGGAGGGTTTCTTTCAGGTACCGCAGGGTTGGCCTCTATTAGACTCAACACTGCAGGCTGGCTATTATACTTAATACCGTTCACATTAATAGATACCCCCTTAGCGAGTGTCTCAATAGCCTCTATAGTTATATTACCTTCAATTTGTACTAGGTAAGTTCTTTTATGTTCAAAACTTGGATGCAATAGTTGATGATTCATTTTTGTATCGTTTGTCAAAAATAATAATCCTTCACTATCATAATCTAGTCTGCCTACCGGATAAACATCATTAGGAACTACTATGATATCTTTCAAGCATAATTTATTATCGGTCGAAGTGAACTGCGACAATACTTGAAAGGGTTTATATAATAAATAGTAGTCGCTCAATGTAGTCGTTCTTTTAATAACAAAGTCCCCCTGAATGCTCAAGAGGACCTCGTATATAGATGGGTTAGTAAGTACGGGAATCAGATTCCCTTCACAATATTAAATATACTTTTTTCTAATTCAAAAAATATTTTAAACAAATTTTTTAACGTTATCCACAATTGGGCACAATTGACTATACAATAAAATTAAAATTTAGAATGATTTATTGAAGTTTATAAAAATATTTTCTTTGTTAATTTTTTTATTAAGGGGCTGAAACAATGATGAATAAAGGCTTTCAGAAGATGTCATTTTTATATTCTACATACAATTATTTTACTTTTATTATAAGCTTATTATACAATAAGGGCTTCTTTTTAAAGAGAAATTGGTGAAAAAGATTTTTTTATAAAAAAGGGGCATTACCTTTGATTTAGGCCAAAAACATACTTATGAAGCTTTCTACACCCATTTCGGTTAAATGGTTATCAACCCTAACCTCGTCTGAATTAATAGGTAATACCTCTTTAGAAATTACTGGTGTGAATGAAATTCATCAAGTGGAAAGCGGTGATATTGTCTTTGTAGATCATCCAAAATATTATGATACTTGCTTAAATAGTGCAGCTACCTGTATCATTATTAATAATAAAGAGGTAACCCTACCAGCGGGTAAGGCATTACTCTATTGCGAAGACCCCTTTGATGCCTATATAAAAATTGTTCAACACTTTAAACCATTGCAAATAAGTGATAAACCTATTGATGAAAATGCAATCATTGGTGAGGGTACTATCATAATGCCACATGTATTTATTGGAGCCAATGTTATTATTGGAAAAAATTGCTTGATTCACCCTAACGTAAGCATATTAGCAGATACTATTATTGGAGATGATGTAATTATACAAGCGAATACCGTTATTGGCAGCGATGCCTTTTACTATAATTCCAAAAAGAACCGTGCCGCCTGGTATAAAAAATTACTAAGCTGTGGCAGGGTCATTATTGAAAATAAGGTGGAAATAGGCGCCTGCTGTACAGTGGATAGAGGCGTGAGTGGAGACACTATTATAGGTATGGGTACCAAAATTGATAATATGGTACATATTGGACATGATACTCAAATTGAAGCCAACTGTTTATTTGCAGCTCAAGTGGGTATTGCGGGAGGGGTTAAAATAAAATCGGGGGTGACTATTTGGGGTCAGGCCGGAGTGAATAAAACATTAACCATTGGAGAGAACGCAGTGGTTTTATCTCAGGCTGCTGTTTTATCTAGTATTGAAGGCAATAAAGTATATATGGGATTTCCTGCTGAAGACGCTTCAATAAAAAGAAGAGAACTAGTTTGGATTCGTCGTATTCCAGCTCTTTGGAAAAAAATAATGGAAAAGGAATAATTGAGTAAGCGTAATGGAGAAAGTTTTAGAGAGAGTAATAGACAGAGCATCATTTACTTAAGTTGATGCAGCTCTGTTAGCTCTGCACTCACTCTTTTTATAGTGGTATCCATACTGCGATATTTAAAAGAAGGAAAAGCCATTAAAAATTTCTCATTATTAAAATATACTTTAGCCTGTGCAGTAGCTGCAGTCTCTTTTGTAAGTAGTGGAGTTTTACCCGTAAATAAGGATTTAATAGCTTCTAATCTCCAAACAATAGCTGCTAATAAAGGAGTTACTTTTCTAGAAGGAGGTTTTTTATCAAAGGCATTCGCAATTTGCGTAAACACTGTTTGATAACTTAAGTTTTCTGCACTTATAATATAACGCTCGCCTACAATAGGGCTATCCATTAATAATTGCATGGCGTCTACAACATCTAGAACATCTACAAAACCACTGATACCAGTAGTATACCAAGGGAACTGATGATAACTTGATTTAAATATTTCTGAAGATCCTTTGTTCCAGTCTCCTGCGCCAAATATAATAACCGGATTTACAATAGCTATATTTAATCCCTCTGCCATCCCTCTCCATACTTCCATTTCTGATAAGTACTTTGATTTACCATAAACACTATTGCTTGTTTCAGGAGTCCAATGCATGGTTTCATCTATAGGAACGTCTTCTCTAATTCTTCCAAGTGCAGCCACCGAACTTACAAATACAAGCTTTTCTACTTTTTTATCTATACAAATATTAACAAGATTCGCCGTGCCTTCTTGATTCGCCTTCATCATCATCTCAGCTTTACTTGGAGAAAAAGAAACAATCGCAGCTGAGTGATATACATGTATTGCACCTTCAATAGCAGCAGTCAATGCCGATACATCTAATAAATCGCCTTCTACCCACTGCACTTTTTCAGCACCTTTAAAACTAGGTATTTGATTACGGTATAAGGCCCTTACTGTTTTTCCTTTAGCTACTAAAGATTGTATTAAATGTGAACCCACGAGTCCACTCGCACCTGTTACAAATATCATGGGCTACTTTTTATCTTTTAATAATCTTGAGAGGTCTTGCTTCAGTTGTTCTATTTCCAATGCTTTTAGCCCATCGTAAATTTTACCCCTTACTTTACCTTCTCTATCAATGAGTGCAAAAAACTGAGTATGTATAAATTGATCTTCTATTTTTTCTACATTATTTTTAGGATCATCTAGTAAATAAGAACCACGGGCCATTAGGTATAAACTATCTTTTCTGCCTGTTAAAAAAATCCATTTTTTAGTGTCAACACCTAAAGAATCGGCATATCTTTTAAGCACTGGAACTGAGTCTGTGCCTGGATTACAGGTATGCGATACAATTTGAAAATCGGGATCGGTTTTATAAATACTATAAATATCTTTCATGTTAGTATTCAGCTTTGGACAAATACCTTTACAAGTGGTAAAAAAATATTCTACGACTGTAATTTTATTAAGTAGTTCTTTATCGCTAAAGGCCTGGCCATCCTGATTGGTAAAATGAAAAGGTTGAACATAACTAAGTACCGGTAATTGCACTTTCCAATTATCGGTGCCCTTAAATAAGAAATAATAAAAGGCAGCTAGTAAGAGAGAAAAAAATATAATGTAGGTAAGCAATTTTTTAGACATAGGGCGTTCATTTTGGAGCCTAAAGGTAATATTATTTTAGGGCAATTAGACTTAGGGAGAATTGGTTTATCTTTACACTATGTTTAAAAAATGGAATTGGGACGCTATTGGCATTGGGGCTTCGCTGGCCTGTGCCATTCACTGTGCTTTACTCCCCCTATTTTTTAGTAGTCTTCCCTTATTAGGTATTAATATTTTACACAATACTAGCTTTGAGTTAGGCATGATTATACTTTCTTTTGCCATTGGTGCCTATTCTTTATACCATGGCTATAAAAAACATCATCACTCTTACAGTCCCATTATTTTATTTACCCTAGGTATTGCGCTTATGTTAAGTAGAATGGTTTTTAGAAATATTGAAATTATTTTATTATTCCCAGCTGCCTTTTTTATTGTTATTGCACATGTCAATAACCATATGCGTTGTAGAGTGCATAACCACGCCCATGCAGACGATTGCGATCATTAATAAGTTGTAAAAAATTCTAGGAATTTAACTAAGCTAGGCTGTAACTCATTGCTCCGTCTTTTTCGTCTTTGATTTGAATGCCCATATCCATTAATTGATTTCTGATTTTATCGCTAGTGGCAAAATCTTTACGAGACTTTGCGTCACTTCGAATTTCAATTAATAATTGAATCACTCCATGTAATTGTACTTGATTGGCGCCCTCTAGAACTTTTAGGCCCAGTATATTTTCAATAAATAGAGTTAACTGTTTTTGTGCGAAGCTCCAGCTTGCACCAGCTATGGCGTCAGCTGCTATATGTTTGTCCTTTAGAGAATTAATCAAGGGTGTTATTTCAAATAAATTAGCCACCACTTTTGCAGTGTTTAAATCATCGTCCATAAATTCACCCAATTCATTCACCCAAGTGATAAGTTGTTTATCTAAAGCAGCATCAGAAGCAATAGTATTGTTTGTAAAGCTTTGTGCCTTTAACCACTCGTAGGCTTCCATTAATCTTTTCAATGCTTTTTCAGAGGCTTGTAAGGCTTCGTTGCTAAAATCTAAAGTGCCGCGGTATTGACTTTGTAAGATAAAGAACCTTACTGTCATGGGAGTATAGGCCTGTGTTAAAATAGGATGAGTCCCTTCAAACAATTCGCTTAGTTTAACCACATTGTTATAGCTCTTGCCCATCTTGCGACCGTTAATGGTAATCATATTATTATGTACCCAATAACGCGCAGGCATTTCATGATTGCAAACCGTGCTTTGTGCAATTTCACATTCATGATGTGGAAATTGTAAATCCATTCCACCTCCATGTATATCAAATTGTTTACCTAAGTATTTAGTAGCCATGGCAGAGCATTCAATATGCCAGCCCGGAAACCCTTCTCCCCAGGGGCTTTGCCAACGCATAATATGTTCAGCAGGGGCTTTTTTCCATAAAGCAAAATCTACTTTATTTTTTTTCTCGTCTTGATTATCTAATTCACGCGTAGTATCTAATTGATCTTCCAAATTACGCCCGCTTAAAATTCCATAAGGCTGATTTTTTTTGGAATAGACATCGTTGTACTTAATGACATCAAAATAAACCGAGCCATTGGCTTCATAAGCAAATCCGTCTGCTATAATTTTTTTAATCATTTCTATTTGCTCCACAATATGTCCAGTAGCGGTGGGTTCAATACTAGGGGGTAAATTATTAAACTGCTCCATGGCGAAATGATATAAGTGCGTATATTTTTGCACTAGTTCCATGGGTTCCAATTTTTCTAAAATAGCCTTGGTCGCAATTTTATCTTCTGCTTGTTTTCCTTCTTCTTCAAAATGCCCTGCATCGGTAATATTTCTTACATAACGTACTTTATACCCTTGGTGCATGAGGTACCTATATAAAATATCAAAAGTGATAAAGGGACGTGCATGACCTAAATGACTTTCCCCGCTTACCGTAGGACCACAAACATACATACCCACATAAGGTGCGTTGATAGGTTCAAAAACTTCTTTTTGACGTGTAAGGGAATTGTATAATTTAAGTGACATAGTTTGAATTGCCTCAAAGATATTTTATTTTAAATTAAATAGGTTAAATCTTCTTTAAAATAAAGCAGGCTACTTCTTTAAAACAAGGTCGGCCATGATCATATGATGATCGCTTAGGTTTTCATCCATCGATTCCCAACCCCTTACCTCCCAAGCACTACCTGCTAATATATAATCAATTCTTAAAGTAGGGGTGATGCCTAAAAAACTAGCACCAATACCAAAGCCTTTTTCTAAAAAAGCATCCTGCCAATTTCCTTTTATAGTTTTGTAGGTATAGGAGCTTGGCACGTCATTAAAATCGCCAGTGATGATGGCTGGATAACTAGTTTTAGCAAGATTTGCTTTTACAAGTTCTGCTTGAATAGCTCTTTCCATAAAGGCATTGCGCATTTTTCGAAGTACTCCTTTTTTACCAGTTAAAGAAATGGATTTTGCCACAGTGGATTGATCGATGGCATCAAAATCTTTTTGCATAAATCGATAAGAAGCCAAATGGGTAGTGAATATTTGTATGGTATCGTCTCCTTTTAATATGGTTGCGCTTATTAAACTTTCCCCACTTAAATATGGGATGCGCGCTGCATTTATTATTTTATATTTTGAATAGATAATAGAACCTGCGTAATAATCGTTCTGAGTAATTTGAAAATCTTTAGAAAAAAAATAATAAGGATATTTTTTTATAAAATAATTAGCATGGTTCGCAATATCATCGGGCCTTTCATTGGTATTGTATTCTTGTAAACAAATTATATCTGGATTCCATTTTTGAATAGAATAGGACATGTCTTCTGTACGTAGCTTTAGACTGCTTGAAGGAGTAATGCCATTAAAGCCTTTTACATTCCAACTTAGTACGCGTAAAATATTGTTTTTTTTCTTCTGCGCAAAGGGCGTGCCCGGATGCCAAGCAAATACAGACCATAGTACCTGCCATCCTAAAGCAATTGTTATTAAAGGAAGCAAGCTCATGATGGGCTTAGCAATTAACCAAAAAATACATAATAAAATTTCAATGACAATTAAATAGGGCGTCATTAAGCCAAGAAATCCGTTGATCCAAATAAAAGAAGAAGGTGTAAAAAAGATGGGATATAAAAATAAAAGAGAAACGAATAGATTAAAAAAAAGAAACACTTTTTTCCCAAAGTTTCTAGCCCTAGATTTTTTTACCATGCGGATAGGGATTATAAAGAATTATTATTTTTTAGGGGCTAAACTATTATTTAACAAAGCTAATAGTTGATGCATCCATTTGCCTAAATCGGTGCCTTTATTTAATAACATTACATACAGAAGTCCGGTACTGGCAGCTACCAAATAGCTTACTAGTAAACTAAGGCTAGCATTTTCTAAACTTAGGGCTTGCACAACTAAATAGACCAAGGCTAGTATCCATACTGGTATGCCCCTACCTATATTTTTAAGAAGTCGGTACTGTGGTCTAAGGCTAACGACAGCCATGACCAATGCCATCACGCCTACTTCTGCTCCCATCATGGGTGCGTTAGCGCCTAATAAAATATAACTAAGCCCAGCTACAATACCTGCATAAAAATAAATAGGGAAAATATGTTTGTTAGCAGCTTGTTCTTGTAAAATAACCCCAAAGGCAGTTAGCCAAATCATGTTGGTGAGTAAAATCCAAAATCCATCATGCACCCAATAATAAGTTAGAATAGTCCAAGGTTGATGTAAAAATTCAGAAAGACTGCTAGGTAAAATACTTGGTTGCATTATTTGCGCATAAAACTGTTCTATAGGATAGCTATTTAAATAATACACCACTTTAAAAAATCCAATGAATGCATATACTACTAAATTAATAGAGAGTAGGGCTATTAAAGCATTATTGTCGGCGCCTAATAAAGGCTTGTTTGATTTTTCGTTTTGCATTAGTATGATGTTCCTTTCTTTTTCCAAATATAGACCAATATAAAACCAATGACAGCACCTCCCACATGGGCCCATCTGGCCACATTGTCTCCTGCTGCATTTTGTATGCCTTTAAATAATTCAAAAGCAAAATAGGCAATACCTAACCATTTTGCTTTGACAGGAAATAGAAAATAAATATAGATATAGGTATTGGGAAATAAATAAACAAAGGCAATTAAAATACCAAAGACCGCACCACTAGCACCTAGGGTAGCGGTACCAATGGTTTTATTATAATAGCTTGTAATTAAGTCCATGAGTTGCGGTGCCAAACCTGGAGTAGAAAGATTCACTTTATTATCGGCTAGTATTTGTGTTAGTGGTATATGATGTTTAGCTGAATAATTAAACACTGCATCTGTAAAGCCTGGGCCGCTGGTTTTACTAAGCATTATTAAACGCTCGTATTCGTTGGTCAAAGGCACGAGTTGATAAGATAGAATAGCTAAGTGAATGACTGCTGCGCCAACACCGCAGAGCATGTAAAAAAGTAAAAACCGCTTAGGGCCCCAAACATTTTCAAGTATAGAACCAAACATCCATAAAGCAAACATATTACCTAGTATATGGCTAAAGTCCCCATGCAAAAACATATGCGTGATTAATTGCCAAGGTTTATATAAATCGCTCTGCCAGGCATGTAATGCAAAATAGTCTTCAAAAGAAAAACTACTAGTAGGCCCTGCAAAAGTGTTTTGTGCTAAAAAAACTAGCCCATTAATTATTAATAAGTTTTTTATAATGGTAGGAAGAACTTCAAATCGGGTGGGCCTAAATTGCGTCATGCTTTATAATTTACGTATAATATTATAGTAAGTCTTTTCTTTTTAACTGCACTACATTTTCTATATGAAGTGTATGCGGAAACATATCAACGGGTTGAATTTTAGTAACCGTATACTTTTCATTTAATAAAGATAAGTCTCTTGCCTGAGTAGCAGGGTTACAACTTACATACACTATAATAGGTGCTTCCATGGCGAGTAACTTATGCACTAGTTTCTCGTGCATGCCCGCTCTTGGAGGATCGGTAATAATTACATCGGGCTTGCCATGGGTTTCAAAAAATGCATCATCACATATTTTAATCACATCGCCTGCAAAAAAAGCAGTTTCTGTTAAATTATTTAAACTAGCATTTATTTTAGCATCTTCTATCGCTTCTTCTACTACTTCCACACCAATAATTTTTTTAGCATTTTTACTACAAAATATGCCAATGCTACCTGTGCCACAGTATAAATCATACACAATTTCTTTACCGCTGAGTTCAGCAAAATTGCGTGTGACTTGATATAATTTTTCTGCCTGCTTTGAATTGGTTTGAAAAAATGATTTAGGGCTTATCTTAAATTGAAAATCTTCCAAATACTCTGTGATATAGCCGCTGCCTGAATATACTTGAGGAACAAGGTCCTGCATACTATCATTGCGTTTGGCATTAATGGTATATAATAAGGTAGAAATTTCTGGAAAGCGTTCTAATAATGAATTAAATAGTTCTTCGCGTTTTTCTTTGGCCTCATAACCCAAAATTAAATTCACCATCCACTCTCCCTTCGTGGTGTTACGAATAAACATATTACGCACCCAACCAGTATGCTGTTTAATATTATAAAAAGGCATTTCATTTTCTATTGCAAATGCTGCTACTGCTTTTCTTAAATCGTTGGTGGGTTCTGCTTGTAAATAACATTTATCCACTTCTACCACTTTTTCAAAAAAACCTCTGGCATGAAATCCTGCTACCCCCGGGGCTTTTTCTAGTGTACTTATATCTCCATTTTCAGCAGCTGCCTTCATGGCCTTAAATTCAGAAAAGGGAATAAATTTTTCGGTGGCAAAAGTATACTCCACTTTATTTCTATAGCCTTGGGTTTGTTCGGCACCCATTATAGGCTCAATAGTTGGCAGGGACACTTTTGCTATTCTAGTTAAATTGTCTACCACTTGTTTATGCTTATACACTAATTGTTGTTCATAAGGAAGCATCTGCCATTGACAACCGCCACATACTCCAAAATGACTACAAAAAGGAGTGACTCTAATGCTCGAATAAGAATGAAAATGTTTTACAAAGCCCTCTGCCCAATCAGCCTTGTTTTTTTGAAGTTGAATATCAACAATATCACCCGGTACGGCACCTTCTACAAATACAACCTTACCATCCACTCTAGCTAGTGACTTGCCCTCGGCGGCATAATCTTCAATTAATACTTTTTCTAATAAGGGGGCTTGTTTAAATTTTCTCACGGAAACAAAGGTACTACCCAAGCATTATATTTAAGGTATATATTGTTATTTTTACCTAGCTTTTAAAAGAAAATAAAATAAGGATCCGATGAGAAAATTAGTATTTGTAGGCCTGGCCGGCTTTCTATTACCTCTTTGCTTAATAGCACAAAATACAAAGGGAACGCAAACTGCGAAGGCTAAAACAATAACAAGTGCTGCAGTAGTAGGACACTCCATAGAAATAGTTTTAAAACCTTATCAAAACACAAAAATTTATATAGGAACTAACTATGGTAAAAATAAGGTTTTAGCCGATTCTGCTTTATTAAACGCTAAAAGCGAGGGAGTCTTTGAATCTAAAACTAAATTAACACCGGGTATTTATTTTATAGTTTCCCCTAAGTATTCTATTTTATTTGATTTTTTAGTAGATGAATCACAACATTTTAAAATTATTGCGGATACCACAGCTATAAATGCGTTTCAAATTATAGGCTCTAAAGAAAATGATATATTTAAAGCCTACTCAAAATCAATCAATGATTTAGGCATGCAATTAAGTAGCCTTGAAAATAAATATAAGACTGCTACTAGTGCCAAAGACTCTGCCAACTTTAAAGAATTGTATTTAACAAAGGATAAAGAAGTAAAAGCAGCAAGAACAAGTGTGATTAAAGCTAATCCGGGTTCTATGACTAGCTTTTTTTTAAATGTGATGCAACGCCCAGAAGCCCCAGCCATGCCTTCTGTCAATGGCAAGCTAGATTCACTCTACCCTTACTATTATGTAAAAAATCATTTTTGGGATAATGTGGTTTTTAATGATAACCGTTTAATTCGTACGCCTTTTTTTGAAGACAAGCTAGATGAATATTTTAAAAACTATGTTTCTAGAGAACCCGATTCTATTATTGAAGAGCTACAGTATATATTAACAGTGGCTAAAACAGGGAAAGAAATTTATCCTTTTTTACTTTTTAAATTTACCAATAAATATATTGCTCCAGAATTCATGGGACAAGAAAAAGTTTTTTTACACCTGTTTCAAAACTTTTTTGCCAAAGGCGATACAGTACTTTTAAATGAAGCTTCCAAGAAATCCATTACAGAAAGGGCCTATAGTATGATGGCCAATCAATTGGGCTTAGCCGCACCTAGTCTCATTATTAATACCCCTGAAAACAAAAAAGTTTCTTTGTATGATCAAAAAGCAACTTATACCCTTCTTGCTTTTTGGGACCCCACTTGTAGCCATTGTAAAATAGAAATTCCAAGATTAGATTCTTTTTACAAAGCTTCTTGGAAGGATTTACAAGTAAAAATATTTTCAGTCAATATTAATTTTAAAGAATTAGTAGCTTGGAAAACCTTTATTAATGAAAATCATTTAGAAAATTGGACCCACGCCTATCAAACAGAAGAAGATTTAAACAAAGAAATAAAAGCAGGGATACCTACCACTATTCGTCAACAGTATGATGTATTTAAAACACCTACTTTTTATTTATTAGATAGTAATAAAAAAATTATTGCTAAAAATTTAAGCTTAGAACAGTTCAACGATTTTTTAGTAAATACAATTAAAAAGAAATAATAGTGGTGGTTCTTAATTAAAATACAGCGGCCACTGCATCTCTAACTACCTTTGGTTTACCCAAGGTGTAGTAATGTAAAACCTCTACACCAGCGGCTTTCAGCTCCTTACTTTGTTGAATTAACCACTCTGTTCCTACCTGCTCGCAGGCTTCGTCGGTAGTGGCTGCTAACATAGCTTTTTGTAAATCCAAAGGAATATCTACATAAAAAATATTCGGTAAAATAGTTAACTGCTTTTTATTGGTAATAGGTTTGAGTCCTGGAATAATAGGCACTTTAATACCAATGCTTCTACAAGCCTCTACATAGTCGAAATATTTTTTGTTGTCAAAAAACATTTGTGTCATAATGTATTCAGCACCTGCATCTACTTTCTCCTTAGCACGCGCTAAATCAAATTCCATACTAGGCGCTTCAAAATGTTTTTCTGGATAACCTGAAACGCCCATGCAAAAATTAGTTTTACTTCCATTCACAATATCCTTGTCTAAATATTCTCCATTATTTAAGCCTACCACTTGTTCTAATAATTCAAGGGCTTGCTTATTGCCATTGGGTTCTGGAATAAATGTTTTTTGATTTTTTTCAGCGTCGCCTCTTAAAACTAATAAATTATCAATGCCTAAAAATTGCAAATCAATTAGTGCATCTTCTGTTTCTCTTTTTGAAAACCCGCCACAAATAATATGGGGCACTGCATCTACATCATAATGGTTCATAATGGCCGCACAAATACCTACTGTGCCAGGGCGCTTACGTACATCAATTTTTTCCTCTGTACCATCTTCTCTTTTTCTTAAAACAGTTTCACTACGGTGATAAGTTACATTAATCCATGATGGCTTAAATTCCATTAAGGGATCTAAGTGTTCATATATGTTAGAAATGGTTTTACCTTTTAGAGGAGGTAATACCTCAAATGATACCAATGTATCTTTGGCCTTCGCCAAATGTTCCGTCACCTTCATATTCGATTTACTTTACTAGTGTTTGGGTTGTTTCTAAATAGAAACCTAACGCAAGACGCTATGATGCAAAAATATATAATATTATTAAGCTATGGGTCGAAAAGCCCTATTTACCCTTATTTTTGTGTAAATTTCTATTGTGATACTTGCTATACATACCGATAAGTTAATTAAACAGTACAAGGGCCGCAAAGTAGTGGACCAAGTAAGCATTTCTGTAAGGCAAGGTGAGATTGTCGGCTTATTAGGGCCCAATGGTGCGGGAAAGACTACCACTTTTTATATGGTAGTAGGCTTAATCGCCCCCGATGAAGGACGCGTTTTCTTAAATGAGGAAGATATTACTAGGCTTCCCATGTATAAAAGAGCACAAATGGGCCTAGGTTACTTACCTCAAGAAGCCAGTGTGTTTAGAAAATTAACGGTGGCTGATAATATTATGGCCGTTTTAGAAATGACCAAACTTACGAAGGGCGAAAGAGAATTTAAATTAGAAAGTTTATTGGATGAATTTAATTTACATCAAGTGCGAAATAATAATGGAGATAGTTTAAGTGGGGGTGAAAGAAGAAGAACTGAAATAGCGAGAGCACTGGCCGTTGATCCTAAATTTATTTTATTAGATGAACCTTTTGCAGGGGTTGACCCGATTGCTGTGGAAGATATACAGTCGGTGGTAGCTAGATTAAAATTAAAAGACATTGGTATTTTAATTACAGATCATAATGTTAACGAAACACTTTCTATTTGCGATAGAGCTTATTTATTAATAGAAGGAAAAATATTTAAACATGGTACTGCAGAAGAATTAGCAGAAGACGATCAAGTGCGCCGTTTATACTTAGGCACCAACTTTGAATTAAAACGCAAAGACTGGATCATTGAAATGGGCCAGAAAGCAAGATAAGTAAGTAATGAAAATATTTAGCCCCGCATTGTCAAGATTAGCGCGCCTTCGTTATGGGCAAATTGAACATTGGGTACATGATCCTATTTCAGCACAAAGAGAAGTATTACAAGATTTAATTACACATGGTCAGTATACACAGTTTGGTTTAAAATATCAATTTGCAGAAATATTTGATATTCGAAAATTTAAAGCTACTGTTCCTATTCACGAATACGAAGACCTCAAACCTTATATAGAACAAATATTAGAAGCAGAAGAAGGTGTGCTCTGGAACACGCCCGTACAATGGTTTGCAAAGAGTAGTGGTACCACTAGTGATAAAAGTAAATTTATTCCGCTCACTAAAGAAAGTATTGAAGACAATCATTTTCAAGCATCGAAAGATGTGCTCACTAGTTATTATCATGCACTACCCGATAGTGATTTACTCACTGGAAAATCTTTGGTGATTGGAGGAAGTCATCAAGTGCATCCCATTAAAGATGATATTCAATATGGTGATTTAAGTGCAGTCTTATTACAAAACTCTCCTTTCTGGGCAGGCTTTATTCGTACCCCAGAATTATCCATTGCCTTAATGGATGAGTGGGAAAATAAAATAGAAAGCTTAGCACAAAGTACGATTGAAGAAGATGTTACTTCTATTGCAGGCGTACCTACTTGGACCTTAGTCTTATTAAAAAGGATTTTAGAAATTACTGGGAAGAAGAATATAAAAGAAGTTTGGCCCAATTTTGAATTATATATTCATGGTGGCGTTTCTTTCACACCTTATAAAGAACAATTCAATAAAGTCATTGGACCTAATTGTAATTATATAGAAATATATAATGCCAGTGAGGGATTTTTTGCGGCGCAAGATAGAGTCAACGAAGAGGGTATGCTACTCTATTTACAACATGGCATTTTTTATGAATTCATGCCTACGGAAGAATATGGAAAGCCACATCCTATTACTTATGGATTAAATAAAGTAGTGGTTGGAAAAAATTATGCCATTGTTATAAGTACCAATGGAGGGCTATGGCGTTATTTAGTGGGGGATACTATTCAATTTGTTAGTACAAGTCCTTATAGAATAAAAGTAAGCGGCCGCTTAAAACAGTTTATCAATGCCTTTGGAGAAGAACTTATTGCAGATAATAGCGATAAGGCCATTAGTGAAACCTGCTCTGCCCTGGGGCTTACTATTAAAGAGTATACAGCAGCCCCTATTTATATGTCGGATCAAAATAAGGGAGCACATGAATGGTTAATTGAATTTGATGAAAACCCTATAGACCTTGAAGCCTTTACCCTTTTATTAGATAAAAATTTACAAGCAGCCAATAGCGACTATGAGGCTAAGAGACATAAAAATATTGCACTAGGTCTTCCTCAAATAACAGCTGTGAGAGTAGGTTGTTTTCATCAATGGCTCAAACAAAAAGGAAAAATAGGTGGACAACATAAAGTGCCCAGACTCTCCAATGAGCGTAAATTTATAGAGGAATTAAAATTGATTCACGAACAAGGATAATAAAAAATACTATGATTGAAACCTTAGGTTGGATTGCGACCGCTGTTGTGGTGGGTTCATTTGGCATACAGGATCAAAGAAAATTAAGGATAGTCAATATGTCCGGTAGTATTCTTTGGATTGGCTATGGTTTTTTAAAACAGGATAATCCTATTATATTTGTGAATATTAGTATTATGGTAATGCATTCTTATTGGTTTATTAAAAATAAAAAATAATGAAACTATTAACAGGAAAAGTAGCCATTGTAACCGGAGCCGCAAGAGGCATTGGTGCAGCGATTGCTTTAAAATTAGCTGAGCAAGGAAGTCATATTGCTTTTACTTATGTAAGCGATACCAGTGCTGAGAAAGCAAATAGTTTAGTTGCTGAAATAGAAAAATTAGGGGTGAAAGCAAAAGCCTATAAAACCAATGCAGCCGATTTTGCAGCATGTGAAAGTTTTGTAAATGAGGTAGTAGCTAGTTTTGGTACGGTAGATATTTGTGTGAACAATGCAGGTATATCAAAAGATAATTTATTATTACGCATGACCCCAGAACAATGGGATGATGTTATTAATACGAATTTGAAAAGTATTTACAATATGACCAAGCATGTCATACGCCCTATGATGAAAGCAAAAAGTGGAAGTATTATTAATATGAGTTCTATTATTGGCATTCGTGGTAATGCAGGACAAAGTAGTTATGCAGCAAGCAAGGCCGGTATCATTGGCTTTACAAAGTCTATTGCTTTAGAAATTGGTAGTCGTAATATAAGATGCAATGCCATTGCGCCTGGTTTTGTAGAAACCGACATGACGCATTATTTAAACGAAGGTGATGCAGGAAAAGCTTTCTTGGATAAAATTCCTTTAGGGCGTTTTGGAAAAGCAGAAGAAATTGCGAACACTACTTTATTTTTAGCAAGTGATTTAAGTAGTTATATCACAGGACAAGTAATTAGTGCTTGTGGTGGTTTGAATATTTAATTAAATTCTAGCGTCAATTTCTTTTTTCAAATCGGCATAAATACTTTCTACGGTGCCTTCACCAGTAACCATTACTACCTTATTAAATTTTAAATAATAAGTAGCTACCGCCGTTGTTTTATCATGGTACTCTTGTATTCTTGCACGTATAATGGTTTCATTCGTATCATCGCTTCTTCCCGATGTTAAACCACGACCTAATAATCTTTTCACTAATTCTTCTTCGCTCACTTCTAAGGCTAATACTAGATTAATCTCATTATTTTTTTCTTTCAATAAATTATCTAAAGCAACACATTGCGCAGTGGTTCGCGGAAAGCCATCAAATAAAAAACCTTTGGCATCGGAATGCGCGTCTATAAAATTACCCACCATGCCAATCACTACTTCATCTGGTACCAATTGACCCGCGTCCATTATGCGCTTGGCCTCCATTCCTAAACTAGTTTGATTGCCAATTTCTGATCTTAATAAATTACCAGTGCTTAGGTGCTGTAAACCAAAAGATTCAATGATATTTTCACTTTGAGTTCCCTTGCCACTGCCTGGAGGGCCAAATAAGATTAGATTAAACATGCTGTAGAGTTGAGTTCAAAGATACAGAACTGCCTTAAATTTTAAATAATTTTAAGTAGCAATCTCTGTCAATTTTGAAAATTTCGATATTGCTAAAATTTTATGAGTCTCTAAACAAAATAGATGAATAGTTGTTAGTATTTTTAACATTGAAATAAGGTCTA
>JBAXWU010000157.1:0-2605 GCA_037128235.1 Chitinophagia bacterium
ATTAGGGCCTTGATTTGTAGTTAGTTACGTTTTCACAAAACCGAAAACAACCGATTTTAGTCGAATTTAGGGGGTGTTTTCCTCACGCAGAGCACAATTTAAATTATCAAATTACTTAACAGGAGGTTTAGAGTATTTATCTAAAAATATTTTTACCTTCTTCGTGAATTCATCTAATGGAACTGTGTGACTTGTTTCATGCAAATACCAATACTTCTCATTCTTATTAGTTCCGATTAATTCAAACATTGGCTTTTGAGATGTTTCAGAAGGGAAAAAATAATCATACTTCCCATTTAGCATTAAAATAGGTACTTTGATAAAAGGCGTATAAGATGCTGCTTCTACTTCTGGCTTTGATTCTTCAAATTCTAATCCAGCTACCAATAAAACCGCTCTTTTAATCCTTGGTTCAATTGGAATCATGATATTAGCCATTTCCCCACCCCAACTAACGCCGAAGTATAATAAATTGGAAGCATCTAAATCGCCCCTAGATTCAATTAAATCAATAGATCGCTTCATATCTTTGCCCCACATAATTACATGATCTTTATATAAATCCGTTTTGTCTGCATAATCAGATTTTAAGGCGTCTTGTCTATTAATAGTTCCTTTATATATAGGATAGAAAAATGCATACCCTAGTTTAATAAAAGTTTTAGGCATTTGACCAATTATCACTTTTTCTATTTCACTTGTATGTATAACATTTGAACCAGGAAAAAAAATAATTGAAGGAATTTTACCTTTTACATTTTTAGGTTTAAACAAGACACCACTCATACGCTCATTATTATATGCAGCATTGTACTCAATTAATTCATAAGTATAATCGGGATCTGAATTATCAGTCTTAAGAATTTTTATATCTAACGGGGCTGCTTCATAATCATACTGTCTTTTATAAATATCAAAAACTTCTTTACTAATTTTTGGGAGTTTTAAAAAGTCTCTAAAAGGTTTTTTAATTACTTCGGCATATAAATGCTCGTTATTATTTGTCAAATCCTTAACTAACCTAACTCCATTTGAACTATTTCTATTAAATGCGTCTTGCCCATAATAATCATTAAAAGTATAAGGATCATCATCATATCCTCCACCCAATATTGCTTTTTCACTAAGATCATCTTTAGTAGCATTAGCGCACCACTCTCTAACATTACCAGCTACGTCAGATAGGCCATATCCTGATTTTATTTTTGAATAAGGAATCTCTTTGGTCTCAGATTTTGAAAAATTACTTACTGGACATATTTGACCTGATCTAGAAGGAGTTGCAGCTTTGGCCCATTGATGAACAGAAGGCAAGCGCTTTTTCATAAACTTAGCATAGGCATCTGCTTCATACCAAGAAATGCCATTAACAGGGAAATTTGCTTTGCCATCAGGATAAGTTCCATTTGACCATGTTGCAGGACCTGCAAATCCTGTTTTATCGACAAATAATTTCTGAGCTTCATCGAAATTAAAAGGCTTTCCATTTAGAATTTTAGGTGTCGACCAAAAACTTACACTTTTATACCCATCTGCATCTACAAACTTCTTATAATCTTGATTCGTAACTTCATTTTTATCGATGAGAAAAGGTGAAAACCTAGCAGCAGGCCTAGAATCTAACCCAGCTAAAAATATATTTGTTTTTCCACCAATTACTAATGCCATGGTGGAAGTGTCTGGCATAGTAGTTGGTAATTCAAAAGAGTTTTCACCTGTAGATATAAAATAAGTACCTGCTGTTACTACGAATTCATTTTTTTTCGCATCCACAAATTTGAGCTTAACTGTCCCATTGGGTAAACTGGCTTTATTAATTGGAGTTTTTCCTACAAATTCCCACTTATCATCTACTTCACTCAATTGCAAATAGACATCGATATTAGGAGTGACAGTCATTAAATCAACGGTAGACGTAATTGATATTAAACCATCAATGACTACTTTATTATTAGGATCATTTTCTAATATTTTTTTCCCTGCATAATAAGCTGCACCTGACTTTCCTTCTTTGATGAGTTGTAAAAATTCAGGTAACTCTTTTTCAATAGTATTCGACGCTTTTCCTAGTTTAATATATAAAAAAATTCCCGCTCCCAAAAAGACAACTAACAAAATGATATTTAAAATAGGTAATAATTTATTGAATGAATTCCCATCGGAATTATTTTGTTTAGAAATTTCAATGAAATTATCAAAGTTTTTTTCAGACAATAAATCAGGAAATAATTTAGCATTTAATAATTCTGTGGTGTTTAATTTAAATTTGACACTCTGAGTAGTTTCCCATTTTCCAAATTTAATGAGTATTTTTTCCTTTATTCTGTCAGGGGTTTTCTGGTTGCGATAGGTAAATATCAATCCAATTATGAACGTTGCGAGTAATCCTATTAGTGCAAATTTAATTAATGGAAACTCCAGGTGTAATTGATGATCAATTATATTACTAGTTTCTACAATTGCAATAGATGCCCCCAAAAAGGAGGTCATATATTTAAAATAAGTTGAGTGGTTGACATGTATATGCATAGAAAATCTTTAAATTTTGGACTAATCTCAAATTATTATTATAGTAATATAACCATATAAATTTAAGTTTTAAAAT
>JBAXWU010000158.1:0-2556 GCA_037128235.1 Chitinophagia bacterium
AAAATAAAATAATTTTTATAACCTAGCAATAAAATTTATGTACTCTTTTTCACTTAATCCGTATTGTCCAATTTTATTTCTTCCAGATTCATTGTGATAATCTGTCCCACCAGTAACAATACAATCATATTTCTTTCGGATTATGTCCATCAAATTTTTTGCTTCGGTAGATAAGTTATCTGGGCTGAATGCTTCGACACCGTCGAGACCAGCCTGGAAAAGATCTTCGACTATTTTTATCGTAGTTTTGTAATCATTTCGCCTTATCAATGATCCTGGATGTGCAAGTATAGCAACAGCATTTGATTCATGTAAATATTTAATAGCTTTTACTGCGGAAATGAAAAAATCATCCTCAGGAACTGTTATCTTAAGCCATTCAGAATATTCGCCACCAAATTTTTCCTTCGCTGTCTGAGCAATAATATTTCTATGAGCATATGTGGCGCCTTTTTGTAAAACCTCATTCATCTCAATCGGATAGCCCATATCAGCCATCTTTTTTAATATCTTTTTACCACGAGCAATATAATGTGAATGCATGTAATTAATCTCATAATTAAAATTTTCAGTAGGATTGAATTTTTTTGAATATCCTAATATATGAACCGAAATTCCATTATGCATAGTAGAAATCTCAATTCCGTCTATTAGTTCAATTCCGTATTTTTCACAAAAATTGAATAAATTCATTCTCTCATCAGAATTGAATAACATATTATGATCAGTTATTGATATTACTTTTACATGATTTTTATTGGCATTATTAATTAATTTTTTTGGCGACAATTCGCCATCGCTATATATGCTATGCAAATGCAGATCAGCGTAGGATTGGATGTTTTTCACTATTTCATATTAACAGAATCTAGAGTTATTTTAGCTATTCATGGCTAATCTGCGAATAATGTTATAATTATGCTAAATTATGGAATATTTATCCGATTCTAGAGTTAAACAAATATTTAATGATTATAGTGAGGCCACAATTGATAGAAACAATGATGAATTAAACTATTATCTAACTGGGTCTTATGGGGTTGGAACTGCAACAATTAAAAGTGATATGGATGTTCATTTGGTTTCTAGCAAATCTTCTGATGACATACCTTTCGAATTTGCAAAACAAGTTCTTGATAAAGAAATTGAGATCCGTCAATCAATCGGTCTAAGAAATAATGCTAATGATTTATCAAGACATCATGCTTCATTGTTCGGTGTCGATTCATACGTGAATCATTTGCGTAGCCTACCATGGCGTTATGGCATACCTGCACAGAACAATGAGAGATTAGCCATATCTGAATCGTGGATTTTACCCAGTGTCGAGATTAATAAATCTTCACTGTCGGCTGATTTAATAGTAACTATCAGCGAAAGAATCAATAACTATTTATCATCTAAAAATGATAAGTGGCTACAGCTTAATGAAAGAGATATAAAATATGTTGAGAGTAGTTTTACAAATTATGAAAAACATTGGTCACAAAAAGCTCAAATACTAGGAAATTCAGTCTGTAATTTTTTAATAAGTGATCAAAGGAAAATAGCAGAAAAGATGAAATCAATTAATTGTATAACTGAATATGATAGTATGAGTCGTCGGTTAGCGCATCAGGTTACATGGACGCAAGAAAAGGTACTATGGGAATTAATAGAATGTGCAAATGATTTTGATTATGCAGAAAACTACAGATTTGGTAAGATAAATAATTTTGGCTTTAATCCATCCGAAATCAGAGACTTAATAAGCAAAGTTTCAATATTCTTGAATCAAACAACTATTCCTAAAGAAGTAAAATATCTCAACATTGCGCTAAATCAGTTTGAGTCGGCAGATTGTATTACGCCAAATAACATCGATGTTTTACATAATACACTCGGAAAATGGTCATTGCTTATGACTGATTGTCTTTTAGATTGTGAATTCAAGGTATAGTCTTGGGCTTTAAATATAATCGCAATAAAAAAACCATCTACTTCCATAGACGGTCAAAAAACTTAGACTTGGCTCAGCTTACAGGTCTTGAACTTTTACTGGCCTTGATCTGTCTAATAAGTAACGCGTGGGACGCAACACCCAATAATAAGACGAAAGATAAAAAGTATCGTTCAAATGTTGTTCCTGCTAATTGCATAACTAACCCTAGTAACCAAAAAAATGTAATCAAATAAAGTATTTTTAGTTTCCAATTATTTATAAGAGTTCCCTGTTTAATTATTTTTAATACGAATACCAACAAACCAATAATAATCACAAGACTGATTATTGATTGGATTGCTTGTATTTCGTAGGATTTCGACATACCACCATTAACCCAATCGTATGGAATAACTTTCAAAATAACCAGTAATTGAACTACTATGGCTGAAGTATAAAAAATGACTACTAATGATTTTATAAGAGTGTTTGACGTTTTTATAGTATCCATAGATTAAGTTAGTATAACAAAAACCCGGTAGAGTTAATGCTAACTGATTTCTCTGTAAAATATATGCTATTGGCTCCGGGGACTGGATTCGAACCAGCGACCTAGTGGTTAACAGCCACCCGCT
>JBAXWU010000159.1:0-2515 GCA_037128235.1 Chitinophagia bacterium
ACCTCTCATGACCATACTTTTATGCAAACAGTGGCCAATAGAGTGATCGAAATTACCCCTAAGGGCATCATTGATAGATTGATGACTTTTGATGAATATATGGAAGATAAAAGGGTGCAAGAATTAAGGGCAGAAATGTATGCCTAAGGCCTCCCAAATGCCTTATAGCTTCATGAAAACCAGCATTTTATCCTTTTTTGGATCTAATTAAGGTAAATCTTCAAAAAAACACTAAAATAAATGGGACTGTAAAGGTTATTTACTTACCTTTGCCGTCCGTAAAAAATAATTTCTCATGGCTAGAGTATGTCAATTAACTGGAAAGAAGCCGATGTCTGGAAATAGTGTTTCACACTCCAACATCAAGACAAAGCGTCGTTTCCTACCAAATTTGCAAAAGAAGCGTTTCTACTTCATAGAAGAAGATCGCTGGATTACTATCAAAGTATCAACTGATGCTATCAGAACCATTAATAAGAATGGTTTAGCTTCTGTTGTTAAAGATCTTAGAGCCCAAGGCGAAAAGATTTAATTAACCTAATTAAGTATAACTTATAATACACCATCATGGCAAGGAAAGGAAATAGAGTTCAAGTAATATTAGAGTGCACAGAGCACAAGACTACTGGTTTACCAGGTACTAGTCGTTATATTACTACTAAGAACAAGAAGAATACTCCAGATCGTTTGGAGTTCAAAAAGTATAATTCAATTTTGAAAAAAGTAACGTTACATAAAGAAATTAAATAGTCATGGCAAAATCAGCATCTAAAAACGCGAAAGTAAAGGATCTTAAGGCTTCAGCTGAAGCAAAAAACTGGACTAAAGTAATTAAAGCTATCCGTAGCCCTAAAACAGGCGCGTATACTTTTAAAGAGAATATTGTTCACAAGGACCTTGTAAAGGAATTCTTAGCTAAATAATTGGACTTCATTAGTCTTAACCATTTTCGCTAGCAATTTTACTACGCAAAAAAATATTTAAAGTTCAGACCTAGTCTGGACTTTTTTATTGATTAAATTTACACCATGAGTTTTTTAGGTAAATTATTTGGCATAAAAGAAAAGGAAACCCTTGACCAAGGTTTAGAGAAAACCAAGAAAGGTTTTTTAGAGAGAATTTCTAAAGCTATTATTGGAAAAACTTCAGTAGACAATGAAGTATTAGATCAATTAGAAGAAGCACTAATTGGCGCGGATGTAGGCGTAGATACTACTTTGGCCCTGATTGAAAAATTACAAGAGCGCGTAAAAAAAGACAAATACTTATCTACCTCAGAATTGAATAGTTTATTACATGAAGAAATAGTTTCCTTATTAGTAGATGCCCCCAGTAACCAAATTGGTTTTATTCCGCCTTCAGATAAAAAGCCTTATGTAATTTTAGTAGTAGGCGTCAATGGAGTGGGTAAAACCACCACCATTGGCAAATTAGCACATCATTACAAAGAAGCTGGTAATACAGTGGTATTAGGCGCTGCTGACACTTTTAGAGCTGCTGCAGCCGACCAATTAACTATTTGGAGTGAAAGAGTAGGTGTGGCCATTGTAAAACAAAATCATGGAGCCGACCCAAGTGCAGTGGCTTTTGATACCATTCAGTCGGCCATAGCAAAAAACGCCGATGTCGTATTAATAGACACCGCAGGTCGTTTGCATAATAAACTACATTTAATGGACGAGTTAAATAAAATTAAACGTGTCATTGAAAAACAATTGCCATCAGCTCCGCATGAAGTATTATTAGTATTAGATGGATCAACTGGGCAAAACGCCTTAGAGCAAGCCAAACAATTTATGGCGGTTACCAATGTGAATGCACTGGCCATTACTAAATTAGATGGTACTGCTAAAGGGGGTGTGGTTTTATCTATTGCACATCAGTGCAAAATTCCAGTTAAATATATTGGCGTAGGAGAACAAATTAAAGACTTGCTTTTATTTGATAAAGATGAATTTGTAGATTCTTTATTTAAATAATTAAGTAATTAAGTAAGTAAGTAAGTAAGTAAGTAAGTAAGTAAGTAAGTAAGCTAATACTCAAACACTACTTGATTACATAACGAATACCAATACCTCCTTGATTTTTGAAATAGGCTTGTATGATGCTAAAAGAGGGTTGCCAATCAATGCTAATATTTAAAGGAGTATTTTTTATTTTATAATCAAGTCCGATAATTCCATCAAATCCAACTGAAATATTGGATTTGTCTGTTGAAGTATTTTTCTTTACCCATTCTTCACTCCAAATACCTAAATGACCCCCATATCCAATATACCAGGACAATTGATTGTCATCTTTAATGGGGGTATATTTTTCATTGATAGCAGATATCCAAAATCCATCTAGGGTAATGTAACCAGAGGCTTCAATGGCTTTATAGGGGGTATAAAAAGTTTTATAGGTTAGTGCACCTGGGTACATTTTAACACCAAAAGACTTCGTATAACCATCTTCATATAAATGAATATTTCTGTTGACATTGGTATCTAAAGTAATATTCTGAGCAAAAAAA
>JBAXWU010000160.1:0-2481 GCA_037128235.1 Chitinophagia bacterium
AAAAAAAGTTTTGTCTTATTAAAAAATAATAATAATATTTTACCTATTGCCAAAGGGAAAACCATTGCGCTTGTTGGCCCTTTAGCTAATGCCAAAGAAAATATGACAGGTACTTGGAGTGTGGGTGCCGATAACACAAAGTCAATTACTTTATTAAAGGGATTAACAGATGCGGTTGGTCTGAATGGAAAAGTATTATATGCAAAGGGCTCCAACTTAGAAGATGATTGGGAATTGGAGAAAAGATTAACCATGTTTGGAAAAGATATTCCAAGAGATGGCCGTACACCTGAACAATTATTAGAAGAAGCGCTTACAGTGAGTGCTAATGCAGATGTGATTGTAGCGGCTTTAGGTGAAGGTGCAGAAAGTACAGGGGAGAGCGCTTCTCGTACTAATTTAGATTTATCTGCTGCACAACAAAAACTATTAAAAGCACTACTTAAAACAGGTAAACCAGTGGTGCTAGTATTATTCAATGGTCGTCCTTTAACCTTAAGTTGGGAAGAGGCCAATGTGCCAGCTATATTAGATGTATGGTTTGCAGGTTCAGAAGCCGGAGATGCCATTGCCGATGCCTTATTAGGTAAGGTAAATCCATCGGGTAAGTTAACAATGAGCTTCCCTCAAAATGTTGGACAAATACCTTTGTATTATAATCATAAAAATACGGGCCGCCCATTAAGTAAATGGTTTTCTAAATTTCAAACTAACTATATAGATATAAGTAATGAGCCATTGTATCCTTTTGGTTATGGCTTAAGCTATACAAAATTTGAATACAGCGACTTTGCTTTGTCTGCTACTCAATTAAAAGGAAATCAAAAATTAATGGCTACTGTAACTGTTAAGAATACAGGGGCGGTAACAGGAAAAGAAGTAGTGCAATTATATATTCGCGATATAGTAGGTTCTATTACTAGACCCGTGCAAGAATTAAAAGGATTCCAAAAAATTGAATTAGCTGCGGGAGAGACGAAGAAGGTAAGTTTTGAAATTACACCTGAACTATTGAAATTCTATAACACCGATTTAAAGTATGATTGGGAGTCGGGTGAATTTAATGTAATGGTAGGACCTAATTCAAGAGATGTAAAAATGCTAAAACTAAATTGGATTAAATAACTTTATTTAAAACTATGATATTAAAAAAGCACTCCCTTTTGCGGAGTGCTTTTTAATTATAAGAATTAGTAGAATCGAAACATTACTTATAAAACATAGCTTCTATCAATTAAGTAATTACTTATTTAATCACTTGTTCTGTAATCTTTCCTGTAGTCTTATTTTTTAAGATTAATTTTTTAGTGCCATAGTGAGTCATTTCTTCTTTAATTAAGTAATGGTCCTTATCGTATTCTACTAAATGACTTTCTTTAGATAAGCCAGTTTTACCTCTCCATATATCTAATTTAACGGGCTCCCATAATTTAGATTTAGCAGAACGGTAAGCAGCATCTAATACACAGTTTACTATGTAGCCATCATAAAAAGTTTCTTTAGGGGCTTCTCCTTTTTCCATTGAATTAAACATATCCATAAACATATGGTTATAGCCTAATTCATTTAATTCATCACCTACTGGGAATAACCAACCGCTATTGCTTTCCGATTTTTCTGAAATATAATCGCCTCCTTTTCCAGTGGTAAACATTTCAAATCCAGTTCTTAAAAAACTATTAATCCAAATAGTACCTTCTGTACCCATTACTTCATCGCGTAAATCTAAGCCACCTCTAAATGTCCAGCTTACTTCAAACTGACCAATAGCCCCATTCTCATACTTCACTAGTCCAATGGCATGGTCTTCGGCATCAATAGGTTTTACTTGTGTATCTGCCCAGCACATTACTTCAATGGGCTTGATATCTTTTCCAATATATGATCTTGAAATTTCTACGCAATGGCAGCCAAGGTCTAAAATACAACCACCACCCGCTTGTTCAATATCCCAGAACCAATCACTATGGGGGCCAGGATGTGTTTCGCGAGACTTTGCCCATAAAATTCTTCCTACTGCACCTTCCTTCACACTTTGGTTAGCCTTGATAAATTTAGGCGTATATACCAAGTCTTCTAAATAACCATTGAATATACCGGCTTCTTCCACTGCAATTAACATACGCTTGGCTTCCTCACCATTACGGCCTAATGGTTTAGTAGTCATTACCGCTTTTTTATGTTTGCAACATAACATCACAGCAATTTCATGAATATTATTAGGAAGGGCAATACATACCACATCCACATCGGGGTGGGAGATAGCTGCTTCCATGTCGGTGGTCCAATGAGCACAACCATAATCTGCAGCAAATTTGGTGGCAGATTCTTCGCGGCGGGCATAAATACTTACTACTTTATCTTTACTTCTATAACCTTGCAGGGCATCGGCATAAAAACGTCCAATAAAACCTGCACCTAACATTGCAATACGCATCTTTAATAATTTTTAGATTTTTATAATTGATTTTTGTTTAAATA
>JBAXWU010000161.1:0-2452 GCA_037128235.1 Chitinophagia bacterium
GTTCTTTACTAGCTCAAAATGCAAATCCTCCTGGTTTGAAATATATTAAAGAGAGCGAATTAAAGAAAGATTTATACACTCTTGCCGATGCACATTTTAATGGCAGGTCGGCTGGCACTTTAGATGAATTAAAAGCTTCAATGTGGTTGGTTGAAAGATATAGAAGTATTGGATTATTACCTGCAGGCGACGATGGCACTTATTTACAGTTCTTTAATTTATGGCGCAACCATATTTCAGATAAGACTACTATAAAAATTAATAATGTTAAATTAAAATTATGGAATGATGTGGCCATTTCACAAATGGCGAATGCTTCCATAGTAGCGCCTATTATGTATTTAGGTGGTGCTGCAGATATAGATACTACAAAATTGGATATTAAAAATAAAGTAGTGGCTATTGAAGCTTCTTCTAATGGAATCAATACCAATGTTTCTTTACCTACATGGCGCTATAGCAGAAGTGTACAAACTAAATATGTACTGCCACTTATTAGAAAAGGTGCCACTGCTGTTATTATCATTGCCGATGAGATTGCAGAAAAAGCTTGGGACGACGCTGCAGAAAATTTTAAAAGAGGTAGCTACGATATTGATGGAGGTGCGAATGTAAATGTTACCACCACTGTGCCTATTCTATGGATGCACGCAAATGCAAAAGCAAGTTTACAAAATAACACCGCCTTTATTAACGCGAATATTGAAATAGATAAGTATAGTTACCCTTCCGTTAATATTATTGGAAAAATTAATGGCACCGACCCTAAGTTAAAAGAAGAATACGTTTTATACAGCGGGCATCAAGATGCGCATGGTATTAGAAACGCCCATGACAATGATTCAACTTATTATGGCGCCGATGACAATGCAAGTGTGGATGTAGCTATGCTTGCTAATGCAAGGGCCTTCATGAAAAATCCAGCGAAGCGTTCTATTTTATTTGTGATACATGGTGCAGAAGAAAGAGGCTTACTAGGTTCAAGATATTATGTACAGCACCCAACAGTGCCTATTAAAAATATTGTAACAGTTTTAAATGGCGATATGATTGGTAGAAATCATATAGATAGCGCCGCCTTTTTGGGCATGCAATCGCCACATAAAAATTCAACTGAATTAGTGAACCTTATTTTAGCTGCTAATAACGAAGGGCCTAAATTTAAATTAGATACCACCTACGATAAAGTAACCCATGTGGAAGGTTGGTATTTTAGAAGCGACCATGTACCTTATGCTAGACTGGGTATTCCTGCTGTAATGTATACTACTTTATTGCATGAAGACTATCATACACCCCTTGATAATGCAGAAAATATCAATTACCCTAAGCTAAAGAAAATGGCCGACTGGATGTACCGCAGTGGTTGGAAAGTAGCCAACTTAGCAAAGCGTCCAGCTACCGATATTAATTTTAAATTAGAACGCTAGGCATTTAAACTAGCCTAAAAAAATACTCCCCACAGTCTAAAAATAGACTGCTAATGGGGAGTACTTTGGGGGAAAGAAAATTTTATCTACTAACTATTATTTAGTTTAAAATACTTTACTACCATTTGACTGATAAGTATATCTAAAATTATAATAGCGTTGCTTGGTTAATTTTTCAACATCAGAAGCTGAAACAGGTAAAGTAACTCCTCCTTTGTAATAAGAAGTAATTTCTAGTTTCGCAAATTTACCAGAAGCTGTTCTAATAACAAGCACCCTACCTGCTAATGGAGTAATTAAACTTGTTAATTGATCATAGGTATACCATCCCTTACCACTTCCCGTTGTAATGGCATAGGTAGGCGCATTGTCTGTTTTAAAAATTGAATCGGCGGAAATGGTTTTTAAATCATCAAATAATCCTGAATAAATAAAGGCGCCTCCTAATGCAGGACCACTGGTTCCACTATTAGTTAAAATTCTAGTAGACATAAAGGCTAAATCCCATTTGGCGCTAGCACTATCGGTACTAGGAACAATCGCATTATTCTCTAAACTGTAAAAAGTATATTTTCCTGCACTATAAGGCATTCCAGCAGAGGTAAGGCCCAATACAGTATCTGCGATTAAATCCTTCACCACTTTGGTACTGACTGTAACTACAGGTGTAGTCATGGTTTCTGATTTTGTACAGGCTACTATTTGTATTGCCGCTACTAATACAAAACTGATTTTTAATAATTGCTTTTTCATAGGTAATTGATTTTAGTATTTATATTTAATTTGATATTTTAAGTTGATAAAATAAGTTCTGCCAGCTAGGTTGGGTAAATGAATGGCATCAATATAATTATTGATATTATCAGCACCTATTTGAACTGCGATGCCATTGGTGAATTCTTTCCCCATTGAGCTGTGCAATGAATAATAGCTATTAGCAAAATCATCTCCACTATCATACACTTCATTACCATTGGTATTATTCACAGCCCATTTACTTCTATACATAATTCTGAAATTTG
>JBAXWU010000162.1:0-2425 GCA_037128235.1 Chitinophagia bacterium
AATCCTGATCCTATTGCTTCTGCAAGAGATATTCGTGAAACATTTGCGCGTATGGCCATGAACGATGAAGAAACTGTTGCTTTAATTGCAGGTGGACATACATTTGGTAAAACACATGGTGCTGCCGATCCTGGAAAATATGTTGGTGTAGAACCAGCCGCAGCAGGTATTGAAGAACAAGGGTTGGGCTGGAAGAATACGTTGAATTCAGGAAATGGTGTGCATACCATTACTTCTGGTTTAGAAGGTGCATGGACTACTACACCTACAAAATGGAGCAACAATTATTTTGAAAATTTATTTGGCTTTGAGTGGGAATTAACTAAGAGCCCAGCAGGAGCGCATCAATGGAAACCCAAGGCTGGTGCGGGTGCAGGAACAGTGCCTGATGCACATGATGCATCTATTTCACATGCACCTACGATGTTAACCACCGATATTGCTTTAAGAGTAGACCCTGCTTACGGACCTATCTCTAAAAGATTTTATGAAAACCCAGATCAATTTGCAGATGCATTTGCAAGAGCTTGGTTTAAATTAACACACCGTGATATGGGCCCTCGTTCTCGTTATGTGGGAACAGATGTGCCAGCAGAAATTTTAATTTGGCAGGATCCTATTCCAGCAGTAAATCATAAATTAATTGAAGCATCTGATATTACTGTCTTAAAATCAAAAGTTTTAGCAACTGGTCTTTCTGTATCAGCATTTGTTTCAGCAGCATGGGCATCCGCTTCTACTTTCCGTGGATCTGATAAACGCGGAGGTGCCAATGGTGCACGTATTCGTTTAGCCCCACAAAAGTTTTGGGCTGCGAATAATCCAGCACAGTTATCTAAAGTATTAGATGCCTTAGAAACTATTCAAAAAGAATTTAACACTACAAATAAAGAAAAACAAGTTTCATTAGCAGACTTAATTGTACTAGCAGGTGCAGCCGCTATTGAAAAAGCTGCTAAAGACGGAGGACATGAGGTGAAAGTTCCATTCACTGCAGGTAGAGCCGATGCAACAGAAGCAGATACTGATGTAGCTACTTTTGCGGTTTTAGAACCTATTGCAGATGGTTTTAGAAATTATATTAAACCGCGTACTTTAATTTCTCCAGAAGATATGATTATTGATAAAGCACAGTTACTTACTTTAACCGCTCCTGAGATGACCGTGCTATTAGGTGGTTTAAGAGTTTTAGATACCAACTTCGATAATTCAAAGCATGGTGTATTTACGAGTAAGCCTGGTGTATTAAGCAATGATTTCTTTACTAACTTAATTGACTTCAGCATTACTTGGAAAGCAACGGATGCGCATCAATATACTTTTGAAGGTAGTGACCGTACTACTGGAAAAGTAAAATGGACAGGTACTAGAGTGGATTTAGTTTTCGGATCAAATTCTGAATTGCGTGCACTTGCAGAAGTATATGCATGTGATGATGCCAAAACAAAATTCGTTCACGATTTCATTGCTGCTTGGGATAAAGTAATGAACCTAGACCGATTTGATTTAGCCTAATATTTTTACAATTCAATATAAAAGCCTTCCTTTATCGGGAGGCTTTTTAAATATATAAGAACATGAAAAACAATATCAAAATTTTAGTAATTAGTTTATTTTTTACATGCAGTGTATTTGCACAAAATACACAGGCGCTTATTAAAAAATCAATTAATGAGCAGCAAACGAATTTAGTGGATGAATTTAAAACCTTCTTATCTATTCCCAATGTCGCTATTAACCCTAAAGGTTTGCAGGACAATGCTAATTGGATAAAAAATTATATGCAATCAAAGGGTATTGAAGATGTAAGTTTACTTAGCCTTCCTAATAGCCAAATGCCTCCTGTGGTATACGCAGAAGTAAAAGTACCAGGGGCTACTGAAACTATTATTTTTTACGCGCACTACGATGGCCAACCTGTAGATACAAGTAAATGGTTCCCAGGCTTGCATCCATTTAAACCTACATTATATAGTGGTAGTTATGAAAATGGTGCTACGGCCTTACCTTGGTTAAGTGCTGGAAGTAACTATGATGTAAATGCCAGAATATATGCAAGAGGTGCCTCCGATGATAAAGCAGGCGTGATGGCCATTATAAATGCCTATGCTCAGTTAAAGGCCTTGCATATAAAACCTACTGTGAATATTAAATTTTTCTTCGAAGGAGAAGAAGAAGCGGGTTCACCTAATTTAGAAGCGTTTTTAGAATTGTATAAAAATAAATTATCTGCAAATATATGGGTGATATGTGATGGCCCCGTGCATCAGTCTGGTAAAAAGCAATTGGTAATGGGGGTGAGAGGAGATACGCATTTAGAACTAACTGTATTTGGGCCAAAGCGTCCACTGCACTCTGGACATTATGGTAACTGGGTATTAAACCCAGCCATGGAACTTGTAAGGCTACTTGCCAGTATGAAAAA
>JBAXWU010000163.1:0-2423 GCA_037128235.1 Chitinophagia bacterium
GTATTGGGAGGCACCGTGCCTAAATTATGTGCAACAATAATAATTTCATGACGGTTATTGTCTTTATTAAAATTCACATCAAAATGTGTGGCTTTGTAGCTAAGTCTTTTATTTTCCATCAATAAAATTTTATTATCAAAAATCATAATGGTGTCGTTGTCAATGGTACCATTATCGTATAAGTCAATACTAATAGAAGGGCTATTGACAATCACCTGTTTGACTAATTTATTTTCTCTGCCTACTAAAACCCAGGCCAGTACTTGGCCCGAAGACTTAGTGGTGCTGGTATTTGGACTTGCACTCGTTTCATTAATAGCAGCTGCTTTAGTATTCTCTGGCAAAGCATTCACCACTTCATTGCTCGGAGCAGTAGTTGTCTGAGTAAAAATAGTTTGAGTAGAACTAGTTTGATTGGAAGGAGTTTGATTAGAGCCTACTTGTGTAGCGTTTTCCTTCCTGGTAATAATTGACTTTGTGGTCGGATTTAGCTTTTTAGTATTCGTTAACTTAGAAGTATTCGTAAACTTAGAAGTATTCGTTTGATTTGTCTTAGTAAGTTCTTGCTTGACAAGTTCTATTTGTTTAACAGGCTTCGTTTTATTTTCTTTTTGTGAAGAAGTGCTTTTCGTAATAAAATCTTTTACAACAGGACCTTCTTTTTCTAAATACACTTTACCTCCACCACAATCTTTTCCAGAGAATTCGTTTGTAGCGGTATAACTACCTTCTAGAATTTCATAACCTCTCACCATTCGGTAGCTCAGAAAATTGGTCATTAAACAGGCTTCAAAATTTCCCACTAATTTTTTCTTATCAAAACGGGTCTCTGTTATACTTACTAAGTTTGTATTTTCAGAATGCATTCCCGTAGCCAAAGCATTGGCTGTAAAATTATTGGATATTTTAGAGTAGGTGCTGGCCGTTAAGCTATGGTCAGGATTTTCTTTAATAACTATTTCATAGGTAACCATTTTACCCTCGAGCTCATTACTAGGTGTAAAATAGCCTCTCCATTTCCCAGTTAGGTCTTGGCCCATAACGAGGGTGGGTATGCAAAAAGCGAGTAATAAATAAACAAGGCTGCGCATATTACAAAGCTATGTATAAAATATGAACCGCATTTGTTACCTTTGCAAACATATATATTATAGATAAAAAACATGGTTCAAATTCAATTTCCAGACGGCGCAGTTCGTTCCTACGAAAAAGGGATTACTGCATTAGGTATTGCTAAATCCATTAGTGAAGGATTGGCAAAAAAAGTATTAGCGGCTTCAGTAAACGGGGAAGTATATGATGCCACGCGTGCTATTAATGAAGACGCGGCCTTAAAATTATTAACCTGGGACGACGCCGATGGTAAAAATACCTTCTGGCATTCTTCTGCGCATTTATTAGCAGAAGCTGTTGAAATGCAATTTCCAGGTGCTAAATTTTGGGTAGGGCCTGCACTTGAAAAAGGCTTTTACTATGATATTGATTTAGGCGATAAAACCATTAAGGAAGAAGATGTTTTACTACTTGAAAAAAAGATGAATGAATTAGCAAAACAAGCCAATGCCTATATTCGTAAAGAAATGTCAAAGGCAGAAGCAACCGCTTATTTCACAGCAAAAAAGGATGAATACAAATTAGATTTATTATCGGGATTGGAGGATGGTAGCATTACATTTTATTCACAAGGTGCTTTTACCGATTTATGTCGTGGGCCACATATTCCCAATACTTCTTTTATTAAAGCCATCAAAATTACCAATATCGCAGGAGCGTTTTGGAAAGGCGATGAGAAAAATAAAATGTTGACAAGGGTATATGGAATTACTTTCCCGAATCAAAAAGAATTGGATGAATATTTATTGCTTTTAGAAGAAGCGAAAAAAAGAGATCACCGTAAACTAGGAAAAGAATTAGGCATTTATACCATGGATGATGATGTAGGGCCTGGCCTTCCTTTATGGATGCCCAACGGAACTATTATTATTGAACAACTAGAAAATTTAGCTAAACAAACAGAAGAGGATGCAGGCTACAAGCGAGTTGTGACGCCACATATAGCGAAAGAGAGTATGTACATTAAGAGTGGTCACTTACCGTATTATCAAGATAGTATGTTCCCTCCCATGGAATTAGATGGCACCAAATATTATTTAAAAGCAATGAACTGTCCGCATCATCATAAAATTTTTGATGCAGAACCTAAGAGCTATAAAGACATGCCACTTCGTTTAGCAGAATATGGAACTTGTTATAGATATGAGCAAAGTGGAGAATTATTTGGACTTATGCGTGTGCGTTGTTTACACATGAATGATGCGCATATTTATTGTACCAAAGAACAATTTGCACAAGAGTTCAAAGCGGTGAATGAAATGTATTTAAAGTATTTCAAAATTTTTGGAATTGATAAATACGTGATGCGT
>JBAXWU010000164.1:0-2407 GCA_037128235.1 Chitinophagia bacterium
TCTTTTAATAAGTCAATGGCATTTTTACTCATGCCTTCTACATCACCCACAGGGGAGGTATAACCAGTAACTCCATCAATATTAATTTCATTTAGTCCACCTGCATCAGAACTAATGACTACCGTGCTTGCGGCCATGGCTTCCAGCGCAGCTAATCCAAAACTTTCATATTCAGAAGGTAGTAAAAACACATCACTCACCGCTAAAATTTCTTCCATTTGTTCTTGCTTACCTAAAAAACGAACATCTGCTTCTAATCCATATTGTCTTGTCAAGTCTTCTGCTAATGGACGTTCTGGTCCATCACCCACCATCAATAATTTAGAAGGCAGTGCTGCATGAATATTTTTAAATATATCCATTACATTATCGATACGCTTAATTTTTCTAAAGTTAGAAGCGTGAATAATTATTTTTTCATTGTTGGGGGCAATCACTTGTCTAAAAGCAGCCACCGGTTTTTTATTATACCTATGCACATCTACAAAATTGTGAATGACTTCTATTTCTTTTTTAATATCAAAATGCTTATAAGTTTCCTCTTTTAAATTTTCAGATACAGCCGTGATACTATCGCTTTCATTAATAGAAAAAGTAACTACTGGCTCATAAGTTTTATCTCGACCTACTAAAGTAATATCCGTTCCGTGCAGTGTAGTAATAACTGGAACCGACCTGCCTGTTTTTTGTTTTACAATTTGCTTGGCCGTATAAGCAGCCGATGCATGAGGTATGGCATAATGCGCATGTATTAAATCTAAATCGTGGTTTAAAATTACATCTACCATGGTACTGGCCAGGGCTAATTCATAAGGAGGGTAGTCAAACAAGGGATAAGTAGGCACCCTTACTTCATGGTAAAATATATTGGTGTGAAAACCATTAAGCCTTACTGGTTGTTGGTAGGTAATAAAATGAATTTCATGGCCTTTTTCGGCCAAGGCTTTACCTAATTCGGTAGCCAAAACACCACTTCCTCCAAAGGTAGGATAGCAAACAATTCCAATCTTCATTTTAGTACTATTGATTATGCAAATAACAACTTATTATTCAATAAAGTTTAATTATATTTAAGAATTATATGAACGAAAAATTTAACATCATGCGTACCCTTGTTACCTTATTATTATGCTTGCCTATTATGGCTTCAGCACAAACCAACCAAGACAGTATTAGTATTAAAAAATTAGCCGATGAAATCATGACTAATGGCAAGGCTTATGACCTACTTAGAGAGCTTACCAAAAAAATTGGCGGTCGTTTAGCAGGCTCCCCACAGCAACAAAATGCTGCTATTTGGGGTAAAAGAAACTTAGAGGCCTTGCATCCAGATCAGGTTTTTCTACAGCCTTGTAAAACACCTAGTTGGCAAAGAGGCGGCAAGGACTTTGCTGCTATTGTAAGTGTCAATGGCAAAGTACAAAATGAACCCTTAGCGGCTTTGGCACTTGGTAATTCTTTAAGTAGTAATGGACTGGTAGAAGCTGAACTTTTAGCAGTGGCTAATTTTGATGAATTAGAAAAAAGAAAAGATGAAGTAAAAGGAAAGATTGTTTATTACCATAGTGTTTTTAATCCTACAAGAATTCAAACTTTTGTGGCCTATGGAGAATCAGGAATTTATCGCGGTTCGGGTGCAAGCCGCGCTGCTAAATATGGTGCAGTAGGTGTGATGATTCATTCATTAAGTACGGCTCCCGACAATGAACCTCATACAGGGGGCATGCGTTACGACGAGTCTTTGCCAAAAATTCCTGCTGTGGCTTTAGGACCTAATGATGCAAAAGCACTTTGGGAAGCTGCGAAAACTTCAAAGATGCGTGTTCAAATGCAAACCTATGGTTTCTTCTTGCCTGATGCAGATGAGAATAATGTAGTCGCAGAATTAAAAGGTTCTCAATTTCCAGAGGAGGTTATTACTATTGGCGGCCACTTAGATAGTTGGGATGTAAACGAAGGAGCTCATGATGATGGTGCAGGTATAGTTCAAACCATGGAAGTATTGCGTGCCATGAAAGCGAACAATTATGTTCCAAAGCGTACTATTCGTTTTGTATTATTTGCCAATGAAGAGAATGGAGGAAAAGGAGGCGCTAAGTATGCAGAACTTGCAAAGTTGAATAATGAGAAACATATTTTCGCACTTGAGAGTGATGAGGGTGGATTCACACCAAGATCCATTGGTATTAGTTGCAGTCCGGAGCAATTCAAGAAATTTCAAACTTGGACTAGTTTATTAAAACCATATGGCACTGAAATAACAGCTGGCGGTGGTGGAGCCGATATTGGCCCCTTAAAAACAGTGGATAAGAATATTGTATTATCAGGACTTGTACCTGATAGTCAAAGATATTTTGATTTACACCATGCTAAAACAGATGTATTCGAAAATGTAAATAAGCGTGAA
>JBAXWU010000165.1:0-2366 GCA_037128235.1 Chitinophagia bacterium
GTATCATGGTGTTCGTGATGACCATGATCATCATGTCCGTGACTTTCATGACCTTCATGATTATGTAATGCTGCTTCGTGACTCATACCTTTTATTTAAATATTTTTAATCTTTCTATTTTAAAAATTCTAAGTACTTAGTTTGCTTCATTTTAAAACTTACTAAAACTTAAAATTATTTTTACATTTTTACTGTGGCTGCTTTTGCAGTTGTATCTGCTGCTGCTACCGGTACTGCAGTGGGATCCTTTTCAGGAAATGCAGTGAAGTATTGTGGCTTTTGTTTCGCCATCCATAAATCATACTCTTCTTGATCTACCACTTCTATAATACCTTTCATAGAGTAGTGACCATTACCACACATTTGATCACAAGAAATTTCATAACTGAAATTTGGGTTACCTGTTTTCTCACGCATTTCTTTGGTAGTATAAATAGGTGTAAACCACATGGTGGTAGGAATACCAGGCACGGCGTCCATTTTTAAACGGAAATGTGTTAATCCCACATCATGAATGACATCTCTTGAGCCAAGGATTAATTTAACAGGCTTACCTTTTACTACATACATAGTTTGCTCTGTTAAAATATCATCTTTAGAATAAGTATCATCCCATACAATACCTACAGAGTTGGTAGCAGGGTCAATATTCTTATAATATTTTTTTCCAAATACAGCGTCTTTCCCTGGGTAACGGAATATCCATCCAAATTGCTTTCCAGTAACTTCTACGACCATCGCATCCTTAGGAGGTTCTCCAGTAAAGAAAAACCAGTTACGCAAACCAAATACTACTAGAATAGTTAAAGCAATAGCAGGAATAGCTGTCCAAATTAATTCTAGTTTAGTGCTATGGGCAAAGAAGAAAACTTTACGATTTTTATCTTCTTGGTATTTAAACGCAAACCAGAATAATAATACTTGCGTAATGACAAATACAATACCTGTAATAATTAAAGTAATAAAAAGCATTTGATCTACTTTCTCTCCTTGAATACTTGCTGCCCCTTGTGCTAATTGTGTTTTACCATAATAAGCTTTATTACATACATAAATACCTATAAAGCCTAGGACCAAAAAAGCAATCATCAAAAATCCGTTGATTTTATTGTTTTGTTGACGACTGGCTTCTTCCCCTTTTAAAATAGACACGTATTCACTTGCTTTGGTAATTTGAAAAATTACCACATAAATGAAAACAATGATTACAACAGATAAAATTAAACTCATAATTTGTTTTTTCTAAATCAATAATTATACTTGATGAATAATACTTTCTTTAAGGAAAGGATGGTATTTAGGAATTAAAGGCTTGCTTGCTAAAGAACGCGCTACCATTAATATCATCACACCCACAAAGAAAGATAATATACCAAAATCTAATAAACCTAATGAAACGTGCTCTTTCATTAAAGAACCCATTACCATTTGATAAAAATCAATCCAGTGTCCAAATAAAATAAGCACCGCCATGAAGGCTACTAAAGTAAAATTACGTTTAGCAGAACGCTTCATTAATATAATTAATGGGCAAAGGAAATTGATAAATAAGTTCAAGAAGAAAATAGGCTTGTACGCTCCTTGCACACGGTGCTTGAAGTAAACAGTTTCTTCAGGAATATTCGCATACCAAATAAGCATGTATTGTGAGAACCATAAATAAGTCCAGAATATAGAGAAGGCGAACATGAATTTACCAACGTCATGTAAATGCTCGCTATTCGATAATTCCATATAGCCTTTGTTTTTCATGTACACTAACCACAAAGCGATTAAGGCCATGCCTGCTACAAATGAACTTGCGAAAGTATACCAGCTATACATAGTAGAATACCAATGAGCGTCAATACTCATTAACCATAACCAAGGAATAGTAGAAGCTACTGTTAAACCAAACCAGACTAAGAAAAATCCAGAGCGGGTCATGCTTCTGATATTAAATTTATGCGCAGTCTCGTGATCCATAGGAGCGATATCTGCTTCCAAACTAATTTGACGCATTCTATATCCGAAATAACTCCATAATATAATAGTAAGGGAAGTCCATATAATAAAGAAAGTAGGATTCAAGAAACCAGCCTTTCCTTTTAAGATAGGATCCTTGGCCACTGCTTCCGCATCTAACCAATGATAAATATGATGATTATGACTTAATACAACATAGAACAATACTAATAAAGTAATGCCTCCAAAAATAGGAACCAATGTAGAAATGGCTTCTGCAATTCTTCTAAAAGATTGTATCCAAGCTGCTTGTGCCATGGTGTTGAAACATAAAAAGAACATTGCAGCATTAGTTACTAAAGTCCAAAAAATAGTATTGTACATTAAGGTTCCCCAAAAATGTACTTGCTCATGTTCGTCTG
>JBAXWU010000166.1:0-2344 GCA_037128235.1 Chitinophagia bacterium
AACCATTTCCACTCATGGATGGCGGTCCCGTTGATAGAGATCACCTTTTTGTATTGCACAAGCGACCTGATCTCATTGATGGGGGTGAACGAATAACCAATGGTCTTTATTTTGGTGGCGATATGGAGCAAGTGATAGAAGCCATCAATACCAGTGCTGCTAGTACACAAGAAATTCAAGTTTTTATTGGCTATTGCGGATGGGATGAGGGAGAATTGGAAGCGGAGCTAGAAGAGGGAAGCTGGACCATTAGTTGATTTTTCTCCTATGTAGGCAAATTACCTACTCTATACAATTAATGTAAGTTCATCACATGAATCTTCCAGCAGAAATAAAATAAAAAGGACTGACGTATTTCAATTGTATCAGATGTTTAATAGTAATACCCGAAAATAATATTCATTTCATCCTCACTGGTTAATCCGAAACTCACCATTTTATTAGTGGTATTATTATAGGTAACCACACTAGTCAATCCTTCTCCTGCTTTCAGCAGAATGGGGGTGGCCAGGTTAATTACTAAAGGGTGCTCCCAATCTGTATTTTCATAAACGATCTCTCCATTTCTCGTTCCACCCAGAATTTTAATTTGAAATTTCTCACCCAACTTATGAAAATGCGAGGTTAGTGTAATTACGTTTACAGCTTTGGAAAAGGTATAATCGGTTGTGATCGTTTTGTGTGAATTAGCAGGAATAGAAAAATTATAGTTGGCAAAATTTATAGACTGAGCCTCTTTTACAACATTTGCCTGAGACACTGTATACATATTGATATAATTCTCTCCAGTTAAATTGGTGGTCTGTTTATTAAAATAATGTGCATTCAGGTCAAGCGCAGTAGCTGGAGGAATTTTCAGGGCAACACCAGCAGGGAATGTATAAGTTGTATTTACATCCGTACCGCCACCCAAAAATATATGGTTTTGCATTTGCGCAAACGTGGATATATTAATACTTGCGTCTGCGTTATACAAATCCCTCAATGTGTTTACAGGGGGTAACAAAGTAGTACTTTGAAAACCATATAAAACAAAATGGTGACTGTTTGGCCTGCCCTGCATGATAAATTTATTTACATACACTGTGGAAGTATTAGGGGTATTTCTGTTTAAGAACACTTCGCGTTCTGTATTAGGACTTACTGTGAATGTATTGATCGCTAATTGAAATCCTTCTGCAGGGGAGGGTGCTTGCATGGGTACAAAAACCTTTTGGCATGCTGCATTATTAGCTAGTACAGTTTCATCTACAACAGTTCCCGTTTTAGGTGCTCCTTTAATTATCCATTGTTTGATAAATTCTATCTGTCCCAAGGTCAAATTAGTCCCCCCCAATGGCATCATGGCTCCGTATTGAGTGGTTGCCTGACAATCAATTTTCTGATACAACAAACTATTTATATAATCAGTCGGCTTTACCCTTACCAAGCCGGCTGTTTTTGCTGCCGCATTTTTTGAAATGATATTAATTAAATTATCATATGCGGTAGCTGAAGTTAATAGAAGGTTATGCTGAACATAGTTAGCATCGCTGGTAGATGCATGACAACCACTTGTTGCACAAGAAGGTGTGAGAATATTGTCTTGAATAATTGACCAAGTAGCTTTTGCAGAAACAGCTCCAACTCCAGCCTGGTTTGTATCACTTGCAGCAATACCTCCAGTACTTGACTGGCTAGTATCTTTTTTACAGGATTCCATAGAAAAAGAAAAGATCACTAAAATTAAAATAATTACCGTATCAAAATATTTCATATGCCTATGTTTATAAAATTTTTGATTTTGTATTTTAAAATTCATTTTTTTTCTTTCAATTATAAATATTCTAATCATCATCTTAAATCAAAGATGAGTTCTTGGAAATTAAGTTGCTCGTTGTTTAAAAATAATGGTTTTTCTAACGCAAACCTCAAGTAGCAAAGGAATACCCATTTAACGTAAGTAATTGATTTTCAGATAGCGAGACTGGGATTTGAAACAGGGACCTCTCGCTTATGAATATTTTTTGAGAAAATGAAGGCGCATTTTATTGTTTAAGACATTAAACATTAAAATATTTTACTTACCTTTTAAAAGTAAATTACCAACTCTATTGTAATTCTAAAGCAATAGCTCTATTTACAATTCTTGTAATCACTATCATTCCTAAGACTCTTATTTTAATCATTGAAATGGGCTATACCCTATTTCCAAGCCAACATGTATGAAATATATATTACTATTTATGCTATTTACTTGTTCATTAAATAACATTAAAGCGCAAGACACTGTATCAATGAGGTCTGGTGTAAATAATCTAGTCAAAGTAATTGAAGTGGGTACTTCTGAACTGAAGTATAAAAA
>JBAXWU010000017.1:0-22413 GCA_037128235.1 Chitinophagia bacterium
CATGGAAGATTATGAAGTACAACATTTACCTCTTTTAAAAGACGAATATTTTATTGGCTTAGTAACCAAAGAATCGGTATTGGATATTGCCTTAGATCAAACCATGGCCAGCATTGCAGAAGGCTTGCCGCGAATTGGATTGAACGGTGGGGCGCATTTTACAAAAGCCTTAGAATTATTTTCTAAACATGAACTTTCATTACTGCCTGTTTTAAATGAGCAGCAAGAATGTTTGGGGGTAATTACACAGAAAATTTTAAATGAATATATAAATCGTTTCTTAGGTGCTGAACAAAATGGAGCCATTATTGTGCTTTCCATTTCTCCCTATCAATATTCTTTAGCAGAAATGAGCCGCTTGGTAGAAACCAATAATGCCCAAATTTTGCAACTAAATAGTTTTTTTGAGCCTGCAACGGGCGCCATGATTATTACCATCAAAATTAATCAAGAAGAGGCTTCTGCCATTATAGCTACTTTTGAACGCTATGATTATCAAGTGTTACATTATTTTGGAAAGTCACCACTACACAATGATATGGAAAGTCATTACCATCATTTAATGAATTATTTAGATGTGTAATAAAATAAAATATTTATTATTTTTTATTGCTTCTTTTTTATTTTTTTCAAACCTAGTTTCGGCACAAATAAAAATCACTTCTATACAAATAGAGGGTAATAGAAAAACCAAACCTTATATTATTTTAAGAGAATTGCCTTATCACGAAGGCGACATGATCTCCAAAGATTCTCTATCCATTTTAGATACTGTCTCTGAACAACAATTATACAATACTTCCTTATTTGTACAAGTAACGGTGCATTCAGAAGCTATTGATAGCAATCAAGTAGTCATCAAAATTAATGTGAGTGAAAGATGGTATTTATTTCCCATTCCTTATTTCAGATGGGTAGATCGAAATTTTAGCCAATGGTGGAATGATCAAAATAGAAGTTTAGATAGAGTCAATTACGGATTCAATCTAAGACAAGCCAATGTTTCGGGTAATAACGATAAGCTAACTGCTGCTTTTATTACGGGCTATACACAACAGTCTATATTTAGATATCAAATACCCTTTATTGATAAAAAATTACGGTATGGTTTAGCCTTGGGTTGGCAAAATTTCACACAAAAGGAAATAAATATCGATACCAAATTAGACAAGCAAGTTTTTTATAAAACGAATAATATTATACAAGAAGGCTATCGTGCCAATGCAAGTCTATTATACCGTCCTAATTTATATGATAGAGGTAGTTTTCAAATAGGTATTGGTAAAAACGAGATTAGCGATTCAGCATTTCTCTACCAAGCTAATTTCTTGCCCAGTCATCAAAAAATATTTTCTTATGTAGATGCCTCTTTATCATTTTCCCGTTTTCATTTTGACTATAATGCTTATCCTACCCAGGGCCAGTCTACCGATGTCATTTTCTATCATCGCTTTTCAAAAAATAGTAATTTAAGTTCTATCCAACTTAAAAAAATGTGGGCGTACCCATTTACTAAATCAAATTTTGTTTTTTTTGAATCTAATACATTGGTTAAATTTTTATCCAATCAAAACTATACCGATAATAAATTATTGGGCTATGGTAATTTACAAATGAATGGATTAGAATATTATGTAGTAGATGGAAATGCAGCTAGCATTTTGAAAGCCTCTTACCAACATGCATTAGGAACTGTGCGTATTAAAAATGCATTGCCAATGAAGAGCCTTCCTTTTATAAAATATCAATTTTGGTTCAAGGCCTTTACTCATCTTGGCTATGTCTACAGTGAGAGACCTCTTAATAATAGTCGCCTTGCCAACACGCTCATAAGAACGGCGGGGCTAGGCTTGGATATTATTAGTATTTATGATTTTGTTTTAAAAATTGATTACAGCTTGAATCAGCTTGGCGACAAAGGGTTATATTTGCATACGGGTATAAATTTTTAAATTTTTTTGATGAAAGTAGCCATATATAGCAGAGGGGTTGATATCGACCAACAACAATCATTGCAAGCATTACTTCTGGCCTTAAATAAGCATGCGGTAACAATATATGTGTACGAGGAATTACTACAAAAATTTAATTTACAGGCCGGCGTTGGTCAAGAACCCCTTATTGCATTTAATTCTTTTTCTGCCATACATGATAGTATTGATTGTTTAATAAGTTTAGGAGGTGATGGTACTGTTTTAGATGCAGTCACTATTGTAGGCGATAGTCAAATTCCCATTTTAGGTATTAATTATGGCAGACTTGGTTTTTTAGCCACTATTTCAAAAGACGAATTGAGTTTAATGGTAGATGCTTTAATCAATCGTACTTATGTTATTGAAAAAAGAACTTTGTTGCATTTAGATGCAGATCCTATCATTTTTGGAACAGCCCCTTATGCCTTAAATGAATTCGCCATTCATAAAAGAGATACCTCTCCCATGATTAAAATTCATACTTATTTAAATGGTGAATTTTTAAATTCATATTGGGCGGACGGATTAATTGTTTCAACCCCAACGGGTTCGACGGGCTATAATATGAGTTGCAATGGACCTATTTTATTTCCTGATTCTGCAAGCTTTGTCATAACACCCGTAGCTCCCCATAATTTAAATGTACGCTCCATTGTAGTGCCAGATAGTTCGGTGATTTCTTTTGAAATTGAAGGCAGAACAGAAGAATTAATTTGTGCCTTAGATGCTAGAAAAGAGATTGTACCTAAAAATATTCAATTGGCCGTTAAAAAAGAATCGTTCTCTGTTAATTTCATAAGACTCAATGAAAACAGCTATTTGACTACCTTACGAACAAAGCTCACATGGGGCTTGGATAAAAGAAATTAGCCCATGCGCAAGCAATTTATTTATTTATTTTTTCTTCTATTTATTACTGTTAGGCTAGATGCACAACATTTACAATTAATAGAAAATAAAGGCGAATTTGGTGCATTTGTAGGTCAAGCTTCTTACAACGGAGACCTCGCACCGAACTTACAATTCCTAAGCTTTAATTTTGGCGGGTTTTATAAAAAACAATTGAATGATTATGTAGGTATAAGGCTGAATTATGAAATCGTTACTTTAGGAGCCATTGATTCAATGACGGCTAATAATATGAATGCCTATGTGCATGATAGAAATTTATATTTCAAAACTACTTATCAAGATATAAGCTTGATGACAGAACTTTATTTTTTAAAATTTATTAATGGAAATAAAAATTACCGTTTCAGTCCTTATCTTGGTTTTGGCGTAGGTTATTTATCTCCTTTAAAAGATACTAGTAACTATATGCTAGCTGGCCTCGCGACTAAAGCGCCCAATGTTATCACGCTTCCAATTAATTTAGGTTTTAAATATAATTTTTTAGGCTCCTTTAATTTTTTCGGAGAATTTACTTATCGTTTTACCAATTCAGATTTAGTGGATCATTTTGGAGACAATGATACTTATAAACCAGGCCTTATTACCTACCAAGCAAGTACTTCGGGAAGAGATCAATTCTTTTCTGCTAAATTGGGACTATCCTATAATTTATTAAGAATTTATGGTCCAGAACCTAAGCCTAAAGCCAAAAGAGATAATCTATTTTCAAAACAGGGTAAATCAAGTAATAAAGGGCCTAAAAAGTCTTTATTTGGCTTCTTTAAACGCAAATAACCTAGTTATTTTCATAATTTTACACCATGGAAAACCTGGATCTAAGCAAGCTGCCTAAACATATAGCCATTATAATGGATGGTAATGGCAGATGGGCAGAAGAACAAGGCCAGGACCGCTTATTTGGGCATTATCAGGGTGTAATAAGCGTTAGAAAAGTGGTGGAAGCCGCCACTGAAATAGGCATTCAATACCTAACGCTTTATGCTTTTAGCACGGAGAACTGGGAAAGGCCAGAAGAAGAAGTCACCGGCCTGATGACTTTATTTGTGGATACCATTGCCAAAGAAGTCCCCGATTTACATAAAAATAATATCAAGCTTCGCTTTATTGGTAATTTATCTTTACTGCCTCCTCACGCCATTAAAGCCTTGGATGATGCCACCGCTCAAACAGCTAAAAATACAGGGCTAACCCTTATTGTGGCACTAAGTTATAGTAGCAGATGGGAGCTTGTGGAAGCTGCTAAAAAAATGGCCACTAAAGTGAAACAAGGCAGCCTTAATTTGGATCAAATAACAGAAACGACTTTCTCTGAATTCCTTACTACCATTGATTTTCCTGATCCAGAACTAATGATACGTACCAGTGGGGAATTTCGTATAAGTAATTTTTTATTATATCAATTGGCCTATGCCGAATTATACTTCACTGAGACCAGATGGCCCGATTTTAGGAAGGACGATTTAATAAAAGCCATCCTAGATTTCCAATCTAGGGAACGCAGATTTGGCAAAACTAGTCGTCAAATTAGTACGAATAGTTAAAAAAAATAATATGTTTATTTTCACTTTTAACAAAGACTTTGAATTATTACGAGTAATTTGCGACACTTTTAAAATTATAAATGTTTAGCCCCTTAGCAGATGCGTAAATTCCTTCCCTTTTTAATAGGTTCACTATCAGTACTTTTATTGAATTCGACTTCTTATGCTCAGGATACACCTGTTAAAGATTCCGTGACGCAGATTAATGTAAAACTGATCAATATTTTCACCCAAAAAACACCCTCTAAATACAAGATTCGTAATATTAAAGTGGTAGGTAATGAAAACTTTGATGAAAATTTATTGCTTTCACTTTCTACTTTAAATACAGGCGATGAAGTAGCTATTCCAGGGGGAGACAATTTTGCGAAGTCTATCCGCAAGTTGATGGATCAAAATTATTTTAGCGATGTAAGTATTTATTTAACCGATTTAGTAGGCAAAGAAATTGATGTAGAAATTAATGTGACAGAGCGCCCTCGTTTATCAAAGTTCATATTTATTGGTGTGAAGAAATCGGATATTGATGAATTGTCTGGTAAAACAGGATTAACCCCTAATAGAGTGGTAACCGATAATATGAAAATTACGGCCATCGAAGGCATTAAAAAATATTATGCTGAAAAAGGGTTTCAGGATATTAAAGTCACTATTAAAGAACGCAAAGACGCCGCTAGAAAAAATAATTTATTATTAGATTTTGTGGTAGATAAAGGGCCTAAAGTAAGAATTAACAATATCAATTTTGGAGGTAATTTAATTGAAGAAACAAAGCTTAAAAAAAGCTTGAAAGAAGTGCATGAAAAATCGAGACTTACATTATTTCCAATCAATGACAAATCAGTCATTGTTAAAACTACTCCTTATTCATTTGAACAGTATATGTCGGAGAAGGGGTATTTAACTTTCACCAAGACTAGAAAAATATTAAATTCTTACGCAAGGTTTTCACTTTCTTCTTCTAAGTTTAATATTAAGAAATACGAAGAAAGTAAAGACAACCTATTAAATTATTACAACTCATTAGGATTTAGAGATGCGGTGATTGAAAAAGATACAGTTTACCATAATGCAGGAGGTAATTTGAATATTGATTTACAAATGAAAGAAGGGCGTAAATATTATTTTGGTAATATTAATTGGAGAGGCAATACCAAGTATACCGATTCCATTTTATCCGTTATTTTAAACATTAAAAAAGGAGAAATTTATAATAGAGAAATCTTATTTAATAAATTAGGTAAAACACCTACGGCTGAAGGCGGTGATGTAAGTACTTTATACCAAGACGATGGTTATTTATTCTTTAGAGTAGATCCAGTAGAGACTGCTGTATACAACGATACCATTGATTTTGAAATTCGAATTGTTGAGGGTCCTCAAGCCACCATTAAAACTATTCGTATAGCGGGTAATGAAAAAACAAAAGATTTTGTGATTCGTCGTGAAATTAGAACGCTACCAGGTGATAAGTTTAGCCGTAGTTTATTAATTCGTTCTCAACGTGAAATTGCACAGTTAAACTTTTTTGATCAAGAGAAAATAAAAATTGATCCTATACCGAATCCTGAAGATGGTACCGTGGATATTAATTATGGTGTAGAAGAAAAATCGAGCGATCAATTAGAGTTAAGTGCTGGTTGGGGTGGTTATATTGGACTTACTGGAACCTTAGGGGTGACTTTTAATAATTTTAGCTCTAAGAACTTATTTAAAAGAGCTGCATGGGATCCTCTTCCAATGGGAGATGGACAAAAACTAAGTGTAAGAGTTCAAAGTAATGGTAAAGCTTTTAGGTCTACTAATTTGTCATTCACAGAACCTTGGTTCGGTGGTATTAAAAGAAATACACTTACTGTAAGTGTGTACAATACTAAATACGGACAAACTTATAATTTACTCACCGGTGCTTATGACCCCAATGCCGCCGATGCAAGATATATTTCTACTACCGGTGCGACTGTTTCTTTTGGTAGACAATTATCATGGCCTGATGATTATTTTTCTTTGAATATGGGATTAAACTATACTAGATATACTTTGAAAGATTATGCTATTGATCCTTATAATCTTCCGAATTTTAATAATGGTGTTGTAAACAATGTCAACTTTAGAATTGCTCTTCAAAGAACATCAGTGGATCAGCCTTTGTTTCCAAGAACGGGGTCTACCTTTTTATTAAGTGGACAATTAACGCCACCTTATTCTTTAATTACACCTAATGTAAATAGTGTAGCAAATCCCTTTGAATTATTAGAATACCATAAATGGAGATTAAATGGGGAATGGTTTATACCACTAGGTAAACCTGCAGGCGCAGACCACAACAAACAATTTGTTTTAAAGTTTGCGGCTAAATATGGTTTCTTGGGTGCGTATAATAGCGACTTAACGGTTTCTCCTTTTGAGCGTTTCCAATTAGGAGATGCGGGCCTGAGTAATCAGTTTGCCTTACTAGGCTATGATATCATTGCACAAAGAGGTTATCCAGTGTATGAGAGTTCTAATCCCAAAGTAAACCCCGACCAACAAACTTCTAGACAACACTTTACTATTTTCAATAAATATGCAGTGGAAGTTCGTTATCCTTTAAGTTTAGCGGCAAGTAGTACTATTTATGCTTTAGGATTTTTTGAAGCGGCCAATGGATGGTATAGCATGAAAGAATATAATCCGTTTAATTTAAGACGTTCAGTAGGTATTGGAATGCGCTTCTATTTACCTATGTTTGGTCTATTAGGGTTTGATTATGGAATTGGTATTGATAGAATTAATGGGACTAATTCTTTAAAAGATGCAGGAAGGTTTACCTTTATGCTTGGGTATGAGCCAGAATAAAATAGTTATCGTAATTTTCATTTCATAAATAATTGAACATGCAATTTAGAAAACAGTTTTTGATCCTTTTTATAGGACTTGCCACTTTTTTTACAAGTCAGGCACAAACAAAATATGCCGTTATTAATACCAAGTATATTTTAGATAAGATTCCAGAATATAAGGAAGCCGATAAGAAATTGAAAGTTTTAGGCGACCAATGGCAAAAAGAAATTGATGATAAGCAAATGGCCTTGGATAAAATGTATAAAAACTATGAGGCTGAGCAATTTATGCTGTCGGAAGACCTAAGAAAAAAGAGAGAAGATGAACTTTTTATAAAAGAAAAAGAATTGAGAGATTTGCAAAAAAAGCGTTTTGGCTACGAAGGGGATTTATTTAAAGAAAGACAAAAATTGGTGAAGCCCATTCAGGATAAGGTATACAATGCAGTACAAAAAATGGCCGCAGCCCGCGCTTATGACTTCATTTTGGATAAAAGTGAAGGAATTACCATTATATTTGCAGACCCAAAACTGGACAAAAGCGACGACGTTTTAAAAGAATTGGGCATTGGCAATTAGATATAAACAATAAAAAAAGATCAAAAAATAAAACAATATCTTATGAAAAAAGGTTTCTTAGTAGCTGTCATCTTATTTATCGCAGCTTCATTTACAACAAGTGCAACTGCACAAACAAAGATTGGTTACTTCGACGACCAAAGCGTAATTGCTTTATTCCCAGGTATCCAAGAGAAATTAGACACTGTGCTTAAGTCCTATGCACAAGATACTTTACAAGAAGAGTACAACTACACTTTAAAAGATTATCAAATTAAGGATAGCATTTTTAGAAGAGATTCTGCTGAGTTGTCTAAAAAAGCAAAGGCTTTTGAAATGGCTACTACCGATTTAAATAAATTAAAGTATAAGTTAATCAACTGGCAACAATACCAACAAAGTATGATGCAACAAAAAGAGGAAGCTCTTTTATTGCCTTACAGACAAAAAGTAGCTGCTGCTTTAAGTGAAGTAGTTGCAGAAAATAAATATACATTGGTGTTGAAAGCTGAATCGTTATCTCCTTATGCTCAACCTTCTATCGCTGACAATTTAACCATTCGTGTGGCCATCAAGTTGAAATTGAACTTACCTAAGGATGTAGAAGAAGCCTTCAAAGCGGCTACAGGCGGTGCTACTAAAGCAGCTGCTCCAGCAAAAAAAGGATAATTCTTTTTTAAAATATTTTTGGATAGAACCTCGTTGTTATGCAACGAGGTTCTTAGTTTTACAGAACAATGTTTACAACAGCGTATTTAATTAAATAAATTTTATGCCAGCACCCATTGGTGTATTTGATAGTGGTTATGGTGGACTCACCATTTTGAAGGAATTGAAAAAACAATTGCCACAGTATGATTATATTTATTTAGGAGATAATGCGCGGGCTCCTTATGGGACTAGGTCTTTTGAAACAGTGTATCAATATACTTTAGAAGCAGTGAACTGGTTTTTTAATCAAGGATGTTCTTTGGTCATTATTGCTTGCAATACAGCCTCCGCTAAAGCACTTCGAAATATTCAACAATTAGACTTACCACATCTAGATCCCAGTAAAAGAGTATTAGGCGTTATTCGTCCTACCACGGAAGTAGTAGGCAATTTTTCTACGAATCATCAAATTGGTATTATGGGTACCTTGGGTACCGTGCAAAGCGATAGCTACCCCATTGAATTAGCTAAATTTTTTCCTACACTTCAAGTATTTCAACAAGCCTGTCCAATGTGGGTGCCTTTAATTGAAAATGGAGAGTTTGATAAACCTGGGGCAGACTATTTTGTGCAGCAGTACTTAAATGAGCTTTTTAGCCAATCTGAGGGTATCGATGCTATTTTACTAGCTTGTACTCATTATCCGCTATTGGAGTCTAAAATAAAGTCTTTCTTACCTTCAGGGGTTCGTTTGGTAACACAAGGTGATATTGTGGCAAAAAGTCTTGTAAAATACCTTGAAAATCACCCCGAATTAGCCCAAAAATGTAGTCGGAATGCGCATCTAAGTTTTTACACAACCGATAACGCCAAAACCTTTGAAAAGCAGGGCAGCTTATTTTTTGGCCAAAAAATTGAGGCAAAACATACAGATTTAGCTTAAGAAATGAAAAAATACCCTATTTTTGCCGTCCTTTCACAGGTAGTGGTATGGTGACTGCTATTGAAGTGGAAACAATTTTAAGAAACTAAGCAAGTAAAAGACATCAAATGAAACGTACATTTCAACCACATAAACGTCGTCGTAAATCTGTTCATGGTTTTCGTAAGCGTATGGAATCTGCTAATGGTCGTAAAGTATTAGCAAGCCGTAGAAAGAAAGGACGCAAAAAACTAACTGTATCTAGCGAGAAAGGATTAAAAAAGGATTAAAGTAAACGATAAAGAATTAAAGTAAAATTTAATCTTCCAGTATCCCTTTTAGCTATTACAAATAAATTCAATAATTTTAAAGTCCTTCCCGTTATTCGGGAGGGACTTTTTTTATCACTTTAATTTTGCTTCATTGGCTAAAGTTTTTACATATCAGAAAACAGATAAACTAAAAAGTAGAAAACAAACACAACATTTATTTTCCACTGGCCAGGCAATTAATGTATTCCCTATTAGACTTATCTATACCATTGAACCTATTGTTAGCACCATAGGTAATGCAACGATTAGTAGTTTATTACAAGCAGGGGTGGGGGCGCCTAGCAGAACATTTAGAAAAGCAGTGCAACGTAATAGAGTCAAAAGATTATTAAGAGAAGCTTACCGTTTGGAAAAACCTAATTTCTTAAGCCAGGCCGCACTTGAGAATAAACGCGTTAATTTATTTTTCTTATATACCGACGCGCATGTACTTACACAAATTGAAATTCAAGGGAAACTAAAAGAGGCGCTTTCGATATTAGTTACAAAATTGAATAAAGCATAATTAGTAATTTTTAATATATACGCGGTAAAAATTTCTTTAGAAAAATTAAGTTAAATAAGAATATAAAAATTAAACTATTAAAGAAGATACATTGCCTACGCTTAAAAAAATAATAGCCTTTCCTTTTATACTCTTGATACGTATTTATCAATATGTAATTTCTCCATGGATGGGCGCTAGCAAATGCAGGTTTACGCCTTCCTGTTCTCATTATGCGAGCGAAGCCATTCAAAAATATGGTCCTCTAAAAGGCATTTATTTAGCAGTCAAAAGACTAAGTCAATGCCGACCGGGCGGAGGTCAGGGTTATGACCCAGTTCCATAGTTTCAATTTCTATTTATAAAATAAGTTTTACCTACATAAGTTGACACTAAAAAACCTGCAGTTTTTAAGTGCAGGTTTTCAGTATAAAAATTGTTTCGAGTATGAATGCTTCTATATTTCGACTATAAATGCTTCTATTATTATTTTGCAGCAGCAAAACGATCAGCAATTACTGACCAATTTACTAGATTCCAAAAAGCAGCTAAATAATCGGCTCTTCTATTTTGATATTTTAAATAATAAGCATGTTCCCAAACATCGGCACCTACAATAGGATGGCCTTTTACTTCAGCTACATCCATTAAAGGATTGTCTTGATTAGGGGTTGAGCTTACTTCTAACTTACCGTCTTTTACAATTAACCAAGCCCAGCCACTTCCAAAACGAGTCATACCCGCAGCAGCAAATTTTTCTTTGAATGCATCAAAGCTTCCAAAAGCAGCATTGATAGCATCGGCTAATTCTCCTGTGGGCGCGCCACCAGCATTAGGTGCTAAGCTAGCCCAAAAGAAACTATGGTTCCAATGTCCACCGCCATTATTTCTTACAGCGGGGCTGATACTACCCGCCACTTTTACTAATTCTTCTATTGTTTTTCCTTCATTCGGAGTGCCAGCCACTGCCTTGTTTAAATTGTCTACATAGGCTTGATGGTGTTTGCCATGATGTATTTGCATGGTCAAAGTATCAAAATGGGGTTCTAAAGCTTCGTGTGCATAAGGTAATGCAGGTAGTGTAAATGACATATTTTTTATTTATTGTGTTTATGAATGAAGGTCAAAATTACAATGCTTTGCGCTGATTTAAGCTACTTGCGGGCTTTTTTTCTAAAATAGAAAGAATTGCGCGCTTTATAAATATCTATTTCTCGTCTCGCAAACGATAATTATGTTCTGCTATCGCTTCGTAAAAAATAGCTTTCCTCCGTAATCCTACAAACGGATTACTACGGAAACTATTTATTTACTGCGCTTATACTATTATAAATAATAAATACTGTTTCGAGACGAGCTTTCGAGCATGCGTAGAGCGAGACGAGAAACAGGTGTTTATTATTTTAAGAATAGAAACTTATTATGAAGCATTGTATCAGAAGTTTACTATCGCTTTGTTTTAAAGAAAGCTTGCATGAGCGCGGCGCAATCATTTTCTAAAATGCCGCCCACAAGGGTGGTAGAAGGATGAAAAGGATTTTTTTCTGTCACCCTGCGGTAACTATTTTTTTGGTCATAGGCACCAAAAACAATATGGCCAATTTTATTCCAGTACAAAGCGCCTGCACACATTAAGCAAGGCTCAATGGTAACATATAAAGTAGCTTCGGTTAGATACTTTTCTTGTAAACTTTCACAAGCACTAGTGATGGCTAAAATTTCTGCGTGCGCCGTAACATCTTTTAATAATTGTACTTGGTTGTATGCCTTGGCAATGATTTTACCATGCATAACTATCACAGCACCCACTGGTACTTCATCAACGTCAAAGGCCCTCTGTGCTTGCACGAGGGCCTGACGCATAAAATCTTCATGAATAGTTTGCACTACCTGAATTACAATTTTTGAATTCGAATATTTCTATAGCTCACTTTGTTCCCATGGTCTTGTAAAGCAATATGTCCAGAGAATACTTTTGCAAAGTCTGGAGATTCTCCTTTAGCAAATTTCGATCTTCTAATAAGTTCTTTCCAGCCATCGTCTCCAACATGTGTGCTTACCATGCTCACGTCATTTAAAATAAGGTCTAATTTATCATCTTTAAAAATGATATCTACTTTATTCCACTGGTCGTATGGTTTCACCACCCCTTCTTTACCCACAATTAAATCATATAAATTACCTGCTCTATGGCTAATAATTTTTCCATCATCATGCCCGTCATTATCTAAGACTTGCATCTCTGGTCCTGTATGCCAAGTTTCTTTATATTTAGTAGGATCGTCTTGTACAAAAAAGATAATACCGCTATTGCCATTTTTAGAAATCTTCCATTCTAATTGTAAATGAAAATTCTTGAAACCTTCATTGGTAACAATATCGCCGCCATATTTTCCTGCTGCCTTAGCTGCTGGATCAAAAACAATCATACCCTCTTCTACTTTCCAAGCTTCGCCCGTACTAGTTTTACCAAAACTATGCCAGCCATTGGTTGTTTTTCCGTCAAATAAAGAAATCCATTGTTGTGCATTGGCTTCTGCGACAACAAAACTGATTAAAAAGGCAAGCAATAATTTTTTCATGCGTGTTGTTTAGTGGTATATAATGTTAAAATTGTTTATTGATTAATTTGAATTAACTAGTTCAATTGATTCTTTAGTAAAGAATTTTACTTCTTCACCACATTTTACTTCTTTAAAAGTAAAATATATTTTATCATCTGTTCTACATCTTCTTGTTTTAATTGTGGATGCGGCGTCATAGGAATAGCACCCCAATTACCACTACCACCTTTAATAACCCTAGCAGCTAACATTTTCACGTTCTCTTCAGTGTTTTCATATTTTGCTGCTACATCTTTATAAGCAGGTCCAATATTTTTTTCGCTTACTTTATGACAAGTTAAACAATCGCTTCCTGCCACTAAAGCCAAACCTTTTTGATAATCTGGATTATCTGATAATGAATTACCTGTTGTAGCTGCTGCTGTTACTCCTGTTGTTGCTTTTCCAGCCTCTGTTGATCCACCCCCACATGCCATTACAATAACAGCAGTTGATAAAATAAATAAAACCTTCTTCATAGTGCTTCGTTTTTTAAATGTTTAAATACCTAAAATTTTCTTATTGAATGATTCATCTGAACCGGTACTCGCAAAATCGTCAAATGCTTTTTCGGTTACTTTAATAATATTTTTTTGAATAAATAGGGCACCTTCAGCAGCGCCTACTTCTGGGTGTTTAATAGCACATTCCCATTCCATTACTGCCCAACCTTTAAAATTATAAGCAGCTAGTTTACTAAAAATACTTTTAAAATCTACTTGACCATCACCCAGTGATCTAAACCTTCCTGCGCGGTCCACCCAGTTTTGATATCCACCATATACACCTTGTTTAGCAGTGGGGTTGAATTCTGCATCTTTTACATGAAACATTTTAATACGCTCATGAAAAGCATCGATATAACCTAAGTAGTCCATGCATTGTAAAACAAAATGAGAGGGATCGTATAATAAACAAGCACGTTTATGACCCTTTACTTTATCTAAAAACATTTCATAAGTAACGCCATCGTGTAAATCTTCACCCGGATGAATTTCATAACAAAGATCAACCCCTACTTTATCAAACTCATTTAAAATAGGCATCCATCTTTTAGCAAGTTCAGTGAAACCTGTTTCTACTAATCCAGAAGGGCGTTGTGGCCAAGGGTATACTGTATGCCATAATAATGAACCACTGAAAGTCGCATGTGCATTTAATCCTAAATTTTCTGAAGCCTTCGCTGCATAAATTAATTGTTGTACTGCCCAGTCTGTTCTTGCTTTAGAATTACCATGCACTTCTATAGGAGCGAATCCATCAAACTGTGCATCATAGGCTGGGTGCACGGCTACTAGTTGTCCTTGCAAATGGGAAGATAATTCTGTGATTTCCATGCCTGCACTTGCCACAATGCCTTTTATTTCATCTGCATAAGTTTTACTTTCTGCAGCTTTTTTTAAATCGATACATCTTGGATCCCAACTAGGAATTTGCACTCCTTTGAAACCTAGGCCAGCCGCCCATTTACAAATACTCTCTAAAGTATTGAAGGGTGCTTCATCGCCCATAAATTGAGCTAAAAAAATGGCAGGTCCTTTAATTGTTGTCATACTAGTATTTTAAATAAAGATTTTTAAATAACATAAGGCGTCCATTTTTGATCGGACTGGGAAGAAGCTACTACATTGTCAATGAATGCCATACCTCTTAACCCGTCTTCGATACCAGGGAAGTCTAACATTTCTGCTGTAGGGGTTGTACCATCTATTTTACAACCAAGGGTTAAAGCAAAGTTGCGATAAATATTGGCGAATGCTTCTAAGTATCCTTCTGGATGTCCTCCTGGAGTACGACAACTTTGTATAGCAGTTGAAGATAAATGTGCACCGTAGTTTCCACCCGCTCTTAATACTTGTGCAGGTTGATCTAACCATTTTACATGAAGTGTATTAGGTTCATGTTGCATCCATTCTATTCCACCCTTCTCTCCGTAAATTCTAATTTTTAAATTATTCTCTTCACCTGCTGCTACTTGAGAGGCCATTAACACCCCTTTCGCGCCGTTGTCAAATTTTAACATCACCGATCCATCATCGTCCAACATTCTTCCTTCTACCATGGTGTTTAATTCAGCACAAACATCTGTAATTTTTGCACCTGTAATATATTCTGCTAAATGTGCAGCATGGGTTCCAATATCTCCCATTACAGAACTTTTTCCAGATTTTTTGGGGTCGGTTCTCCAAGCTGCTTGCGCATTACCTTCTCTTTCTGATAATTTACTTAACCAACCTTGCGCATATTCAACCCAAACCTTTCTAATCTTTCCCAGCTTGCCTTCTCGCACCATGGCTTTTGCATGTTTTACCATGGGATAGCCAGAATAAGTATGTGTTAAACAAAGTGTTAATCCTGTCTCGTCTAATTTTTGTTTTAATTGCTTTGCTTCATCCATTGAAAAAGTAATAGGTTTTTCAATCACTACATGAAACCCATGATCCAAGGCCATCATAGCAGGCGCAAAGTGAGCAAAATTCGGTGTTACAATAGTTACAAAATCGATGCGCTGTTCAGCAGGTAGGGTAGCTTCTTTTTTGATCATCTCCTCAAAAGTCAAATAAGTTCTTTCTTTGGGAAGAAATAAAGCTTCTCCAGAAGCTACTGCAATTTCAGGATTTATACTTAAGGCACCGCAACTCACTTCAATAAGTCCATCCATATTGGCAGCTAATCTGTGGATGGCTCCTATGAAGGCATCTTTACCTCCACCTACCATGCCCATGCGTAATTTTCTATTCATTGTTGATTGTTTTTAAGCTAAGAAATCGTTTAAATAGGTCATTGTAAAACTTTCAGCGTATTCTAGAAGCAATTTCCTTATTATTTTGCAAACAACCCCCTTTTTTAACTAAAAACTTTCCAAAAAATAGGAAATAAAAATTATATTTATCTAACCAATTAACATTTACTTGCCATGTCAACCAATGTCAACAGACGTAAGCTTATCAAACAAGTTTTAACAGGGTCTGCAGCAATTGCTACAGGTGCTGTGCTACCTTCGAATATATTAGCCGCAGTGAAAAATCAATCAGCATCAGAAGCACTTAAAGGAAACATTCAACATTCCGCCTGCAGGTGGTGCTATCAGAGCATTCCCACAGCCACACTAGCAAAGAATTTTAAGCAATTAGGTATGGTGGGTATGGACCTAGTAGGTCCTTCTGAATGGAAAATTTTAAAAGAAAATAATTTAATTTCTACCATGTGTAATGGTGCAGAGATTAGTTTAACAGAAGGTTTTAATACCCTTCAATACCACGATAAATTAGTAAAAAATTATATAGAACATATTAATTATGTAGCAGATGCAGGCTATACCAACTTAATTTGTTTTTCTGGAAGTAGAAGAGGCATGGATGATGAAACAGGATTGAATAACTGTGTAACAGGTTTGAAAAAAATTATGGCAGTGGCAGAAAAAAGAGGTGTAGTTATTCAAATGGAATTATTAAACTCAAGAGTAGACCACAAAGATTACATGTGTGATCGTTCTTCTTGGGGCGTTGAGTTATGTAAGCGTTTAGGTTCTGCTAATTTTAAATTATTATTCGATATTTATCATATGCAAATTGACGAAGGAGATATTATTCATTCTATTCAAACCAATCATCAATACTATGGTCACTACCATACAGGCGGTGTGCCCGGTAGAAATGAAATTGATGAAAGACAAGAATTATATTATCCTGCTATTATGCGCGCTATTTTAAAAACAGGCTACAAGGGTTATGTAGCACAAGAATTTATTCCAGCAGACAAAGACCCGATGGCTTCTTTAGCAGCTGCTATTAAAATTTGTGATGTATAATAAAATAAAAATTATATTAATAAATAAAACATAAAATATGGCAGGGCAACAGTACGATGCAATTGTAGTAGGGTCGGGCATTAGCGGCGGATGGGCAGCGAAAGAACTTACACAGAAAGGATTAAAAGTGTTGATGTTAGAGCGTGGAAGAAACATTGAACACATCAAAGATTATGTAAACGCAAACAAAGAATCTTGGGATTTTCCACATCGCGGCACACGCACACAGGAAATGATCAAAGACTATCCAGTTTTAAAAAGAGACTATCCATTAAACGAAACCAATTTAGATTATTGGTGTTCAGATAAAGAAAGCCCTTATGTGGAAACAAAACGCTTCGATTGGTTTAGAGGATACCATGTAGGTGGTCGTTCATTAATGTGGGGTCGTCAATCTTATCGTTGGTCCGATTTAGATTTTGAAGCCAATGCAAAAGATGGCCATGGTGTTGACTGGCCTGTGCGTTATAAAGAAATTGAACCTTGGTATGATTATGTAGAAAAATTTGCAGGCATTAGTGGTAACCGCGATGGTTTAGCCGTTTTACCTGATGGACAATTTTTACCTGCCATGGATTTAACCTGCGTAGAGAAAGATGTAGCTGCAAGATTAAAAGAAGTCTATAAAGGATCTCGTCATTTAATTATTGGTCGTACTGCTAATATTACGGTACCTCATGAAGGCCGCCCTGGTTGCCAGTTTAGAAATAAATGTTGGTTAGGTTGTCCCTTCGGTGGTTATTTTAGTACACAGTCTTCTACTTTACCAGCTGCGATGGCCACCGGTAATTTAACTTTAAGACCTTGGAGTATTGTGACTGAAATTAAATACGATAAAGATAAAAAACGCGCCACAGGTGTTACTGTACTAGATGCTGAAACCAATAAAACTATTGAGTACAGTGCTAAAATTATTTTCATCAACGCCTCTACTTTAAATAGTACTTGGTTATTAATGAACTCTGCTACCGATGTTTGGGAAGGTGGTTTAGGCAGCAGCAGCGACGCTTTAGGTAAAAACTTAATGGATCACCATTTAGGTGTAGGTGCAGGAGGTGTTGTGGAAGGGTATGAAGATAAATACACTTTTGGTCGTCGTGCCAATGGTTTTTATATTCCTCGTTTTAGAAATGTAGGGGATGATAAACGTGATTATGTGCGTGGCTTTGGTTATCAAGGAAGTGGTACGCGTGAAAACTGGAGAAGAGATGTTGCAGAATTCTCTATTGGTGGCAATTATAAAGACGCCTTAACGGAGCCAGGTAGCTGGACCATTGGTATGGGCGGCTTTGGTGAAATGTTACCAGACCCTACCAATAAAGTAACACTTGATAAAACAGTGAAAGATAAGTGGGGATTGAATGTATTGAATATTGACTGCGAATTAAAAGAGAATGAGAAAAAAATGCGCAAAGATATTTTTGCAGACGCCCAAGAAATGTTAGAAAAAGCAGGTGTTAAAAATGTAAGTTCTCATAACGGTGATGGCACTCCAGGAAGAGGAATACATGAAATGGGAACTGCTCGTATGGGTAGAGATCCTAAGACATCGGTTTTAAATGGTAATAACCAAGTTTGGGATGCACCGAATGTATTTGTAACAGATGGGGCATTTATGGCAAGTTCTTCTTGTGTGAACCCTTCTTTAACTTATATGGCATTTACAGCACGTGCAGCTGAATTTGCAGTGAATGAATTGAAAAAAGGAAACTTATAATTTATAATATTTTAAATACTATTTTATGATGAATAGAAGAGAAGCCTTATCAAGAGTAGCCCTAATAATGGGAGGAACCGTTTTAGGTGCAGAAGCTTTTTTATCGGGTTGTACAACTGGCACAACTGGACTTAAGTTTACAAAAGATGATATTTCATTTTTAAATGAAATTGCGGAAACTATTTTACCTGCCACAGGTACACCAGGTGCTAAAGAAGCAAAAGTGGGCGAGTTTATGACAGTGATTGTAAATGATTGTTATGAAGCTAAAGACCAAACTGCTTTTATGGCCGGCATGAAAAAATTAGATGAAGCTTCTAATAAAGCCAGTGGAAAAACTTTTATGCAAGCCACTGCAGAACAGCGTCATAGCTTATTAACTGAATTAGATAAAGAAGCGGCTGCATTTCAAAAAACAAAAAAGCCAGACGAGACAAAGCACTACTTTACCATGTTAAAAGAATTAACCCTTTGGGGCTTCTTTAGTTCTGAAGTGGGTGCTACTAAGGCTTTGCGTTATGTTGCAGTACCTGGTAAATATGAAGGAACGGTGCCTTATAAGAAAGGAGATAAAGCTTGGGCTACTTAAATTGAATCTGAAACGGTGCAGTAGAAAAATTGCATTCGTAGTATTATTAATAACTGAACTCACCATTGAACTTTTAAAATTATATCATGAACAATTCAAGAAGAAACTTCCTACGTCAAACGGCATTAGCAGGTGCTGCTTTAAGCATGCCATTTGGCAACGAATTAATGGCAATGGTTGGAAAAGCAAATCCATTTGGTATTCAATTGTGGACAGTTAAACAAGCTTTATATAAAGACACAGTAGGTGTTTTAACCCATTTATCTAAATCTGGCTTCAAACAAATAGAAGGCTTTGAAGGAGACAAGGGTATTTTTTGGGGAATGAAAAATACAGAGTTGAAAAAAGTATTAGATGATTTAGGAATGAAAATGGTTTCTTCTCATTGTAACAATACCCAAGACTTTGAACGCAAAGCAGCGCAGGCAGCGGAGATTGGGATGAAGTATTTAATATGCCCATTTAAAGGCGCTCAAAAATCACTTGATAATTTCAAACAATTCTCAGATGAGTTTAATGCTTGCGGAGAAATTACGAAGAAAAATGGCATCCGTTTTGCTTATCATAATCACGATTATTCTTTTGTACCAATGGATGGTATTGTTCCTCAGGACTTAATGATGAAGTCTACTAACCCTGACACTGTTGATTTTGAAATGGATATGTATTGGACAGTAGCTGCAGGCGTTGACCCAATTGCCTACATGAAAAAGTTTCCTAATCGTTTTAAATTAGTGCATATAAAAGATTTAGCTAAAACAGCAACGGGTATTGAGTCTTGCATTATAGGTAAAGGAACTATTAATTATAAATCTTTGTTACCTCAAGCCACAGCCCAGGGGGTTAAATATTTTATAGTTGAACAAGAAGCCTATACAGGAACCACCGAATTAGATTGTGCTAAAGACGACGCTGCTTATTTGAAGAGCTTAGTATGGTAGAAATTGACTAGAAGCAATTGAAAAGTATATATAAAGTATACATTTACAAATAGACATTGATTAAGAAGCCTTACTATTATTGTATAAGTAGGGCTTCTTTTTTTATAGCCTCTAGTGCTTGGTATAATTTATCTAAATCGGCCACCGAATTAAATGCATTTATAGAGTAACGCATATATACCTCATTCTCCTGACGCATAATAGGAATTTCAATTTTATAGTCAGTAAATAATTTTCTTTGTAATTGTTCCGGCTCGCTTGTATTTATGGGAATACTAATCATTTGACCAATCCATTCGCTGGTTAAGGGGCTAATTGGTTTTGTACCTAGTAAATGATAAAACCTTTCAGCATTGGCAAGTACAATATCATGACATTTTTTTGAAACATCCTTCCAATTATTTTTCTCCATAAATTCAATGGAGGCCTCCACCGTAAGAAAAGCAGAGAAGTCACGTGTGCCAATCATTTGATGGTAGTCTAAAAAACTAGAATGAGAAGGCTTGAAAGCTTTATAGCCCCAACTAACAATAAGTGGGTCACATAAAGGCTGAACTAATTTATGTGCATATAAAAAGCTACAACCTTTAGCTGCCATCATCCATTTATGACAAGCGCCTGTATAAAAATCGGCTTGTATTTCAGTTAAGTTAAAGGGAATATGCGCAGGTACATGGGCGCCATCAACGATGGTAATGAGTCCTTTTGATTTTGCTATTGCGCAAATTTCTTTCACAGGAAAAATTAAACCAGTAGCACTAGTGATATGACTAATAAAAATGGCCTTGGTGCTAGGTCTTAGTCCTTCAAAAAAATCTTCAATAAATTTTTCTTTGTTGGTGATAGGTAAATTTATTTTTTGCCTTCTATAAGTAGCTTTATTTTTTTTGCAATAAAAATCCCAGGTACGGTCGCAGGCACCGTATTCTATATCGGTAGCTAATATTTCATCGCCTTCGTTTAAAGGAAAGTTTTTAGCAATTAAATTAATGGCAAAAGAAGGGTTAGTAACAAATACTAAATCGTCTTTATCGGGGCATCCAATAAATTTGGCCAGCGCAGCTCTTGAATCTGCTAAATAATGTACACCGTCAAATGCAATAAATTGAACAGGTTCTGCTTCAAGCACTCTTTGCCAGTTTTGATAAACATCAAATATGGGTTTGGGTGTGGCACCAAAGGATCCAAAGTTTAAAAAAGTAATATCGGGGTTTAATAAAAACTGCTCTTGTAAATTCTCCATGGTATATTATTATTGATTAAAGATAGCACAAAAAAAAACTCGGCTACCAAAGGCAGCCGAGTTATATAATGAGTAAAGTAAATTAAAACTATACACCCAAAGTCCAACCATCGCGATATGTTCTTTTAACATATTGATTCGCTTCGTCGAAATTTGTGATCTTCATATTTGGACCATCCCATAACAATTGAATGTTTCTACCTGGATAAGAAGTGCCACCTTTTTTATCAGTGTTTTTGATGTCATAACTTCTAATAGCTAAATTACCCATTAATACTGACTCTGTTAAAGGACCTGCAATATCAAAATGAGAACTTAAAGCCTTCGCTTCCTTACTACCAGGACCTGCGATACAAGCTTCTACCCAAGCAGAGTAGTGTCCGCCTTCTCCGCCTTTCACTCTATCTATCGTTTTTGGAACCGAAGTAGTTTTAGTTAAGTTGGTAGGTAATAATTGAGGGTTCACACCATAAGTACCTGCCATCATCTTTCCTTTTGTTCCTTCAAAAATAACGCCATTGCCACCGTCACCCATAATTTCATTAGGGCCTAATTCAGCTGGACGCTCTGGTTGAATACCACCATCCATCCAATGTAATTTTACATTTGGTTTTCCGTTTTGTCCTTGGAAAGTTAATATAATATGAGAACCCATTGGACCAGAATCTGGTGCATATAATTTTTGCCAAGGTGCAGTATAACGAGTGGCCACACTACATTCTGCTGCAATAGGATAACCTAAACCACAGACTGCAAAGGCTGGTGCCATAATATGACAAGCCATATCACCTAATGCACCGGTTCCGTAATCCCACCATCCTCTCCAGTTAAATGGAAGTAAACCGTCGAAATAATCTTTTTGAGGAGCCGTACCTAACCATAAATTAAAATCTAATTCAGCAGGTATAGCAGTGGGAGTAGTAATTACAGGACGGTTCACGCCTTGAGGCCAAACCGGTCTATCGGTATAACAATAAATAGTATGAACATCACCAATTAATCCAGCAGTATGCCAGTCTTGTAACATGCGCACGCCATCTCCTGAAGAACCTTGGTTACCCATCTGCGTAACTACATTATAATCGTGCGCGGCCTTGGTCATAATACGTGCTTCGTAAATATCATGTGCCATTGGTTTTTGAACGTAAACATGCTTTCCTAATTGCATAGCGGCCATCGCTTGCACACCGTGCATATGATCGGGTGTAGATACAGAACAAGCATCGAAATGCATATGTTCTTTGTCTAACATTTCTCTATAGTCTTTATAGTATTTTGCTTTTGGATATCTTTCACGACTTTTTACAGCTTGTC
>JBAXWU010000167.1:0-2260 GCA_037128235.1 Chitinophagia bacterium
TGTATGTCTTGGCGGCCACCCCGATGACCCAGAAAGTGGCTGTGGTGGTACATTAGCCAAATTAAGAAAGGCTGGGCATGAGGTGACTATTATTTATTTAACTACAGGAGAAGCGGGCATACCCGGCACTTCACATGATAAAGCCGCTAGCATTAGAAAGGCAGAAGCCATTGCTGCTTGTAAAATATTAGATGCTAAATATATTTTTGCAGGTCAGATAGATGGAGATAGTATGATGAACAATGAATGGGTAGAGAAGATTAAAACCATCATTGATAATGAAAATCCAGATATTGTTTTTACGCACTGGCCTTTAGATGTGCACAAAGACCATCAAGTGGCAAGTTTACTGGGTATACAAGCCTGGGTAGGACTGGGTAAGAAATTTCTTTTATACTTTTTTGAAGTGTGTACCGGTGAGCAAACCTTTATATTTCATCCTACCGACTATGTAGATATTACAGAAACCCAAGCGCAAAAAAAACAAGCGCTTTATTGTCATTTAAGTCAAGACCCTCCAGGCATTTACCAATGTGGTCATGCCGCCATGGAAGATTTTAGAGGTCGAGAAATGGGCGTTACCGCTGCAGAAGCCTTTGTTCGAATGAATGGAAAATTATTTTTATTCTAATAGTATTTAAGAATAAGCACTGTATACATAATTATAATTAAATTTACTTTTTAAGCAAACGCTATGAGATTACATATAATTTTATTGGGGTCTCTTCTTCTATTTAGAGGCCTTGATGTAAAAGCACAAAATACATCAAATGGTTTTACCGTTATTCCATTAGGTGTAAAAGGCGGACTAGACGAAGCCAACCTCTCTTCTTATATGGTGGCTGCAAAAGGTGCTAGTAATTATATATGTTTAGACGCGGGCACTATAAATGCTGGATTACAAAAAGCAGTAGCTAATAAATTATTTACCGAGTCAAGTGCTGAAGAAGTTCAAAAAAATAAAATCAAGGCTTATTTTATTTCACATGCACATTTAGACCATGTAGCAGGGCTTATTTTAAATTCACCTAATGATAGTCCAAAAAATATTTATGGATTCAATTCAGTAATTGACATTTTAAAGAATAATTATTTTACGGCCAAGAGCTGGGCCAATTTTGGAAGCGAAGGTGACAAACCTATATTAAATAAGTATACCTATAACTACTTAAGCCCTGGTAAAGAAATTGAAATTCCTAATACGGAACTATATGTAACGCCTTATATATTAAGCCATGTAAACCCTTATCAGAGCAGTGCATTTTTAGTACGTAATAATAATAGCTATTTATTATACCTTGGAGATACAGGGGCTGATGAGGTAGAAAAGTCGAATCAGTTAGCATTATTATGGAAGGCCGTTGCAGATAAAGTAATAGCACATACACTGAAAGCCATTTTTATTGAAGTATCATTTGATAATGCCATGCCCGATAAAGCCTTGTATGGTCACTTAACACCTCGTTTATTAATGCAAGAAATGAAGGTACTGAATATGCTCTCTAATGGCCAACTTCAAAACGTACCCATTTACGTTACCCATATTAAACCTTGTGCTACTTGTGAAATTTCCATAAAAAAGAATATAGCACTGTCTAATACCGAGGGGCTTACAATTAAGTATGCCGAACAAGGCATGCGTATTGAATTATACTAATATAGTATTGAAATCTAATATAAGTATATAGTAGGATTATAAGCTTGGTTAAAATAGCAACCACTTATACTATTTCTTTTAATCTTTAACATAATTTTCCTAATTTAATACTCTAATGAATTAGGTCATTTAAAACTTTATTGCAAAGTAATTTTTAGCCTTTACGAGTTAGTCATTACATTATAAAATAAAACGAAATATTATGTCAAACAGTAAGAAAACTATTCAAAATAGTTCACGTCGTAACTTTCTATACCAAAGTTCATTGGCTTCATTGGGCTTAGTGTTCATGGGTAAAAACTCATTTGCTGGTAATTCTATATTTCTGGGAAACCTAAATTCTAAAATTAAAGGGGTACAAATTGGCGCTATTACTTATTCTTTCAGATCTATGCCAGGAAGTGCAGAGCAATTAATACAATATTTAAAAGAGGCAGGTATTTCTGCTATTGAATTAATGGGAGACCCTGCTGAAGCTTATGCTGGAAGCCCAGTAGGTGAAATGACAAATATAACTCGTGAAAATTATATGAAAACAATGGAAGAAAGAAATGCAAAAGCAAGAGTATGGAGAGAAACCGCTTCTATGGATAAATTTGTAGA
>JBAXWU010000168.1:0-2244 GCA_037128235.1 Chitinophagia bacterium
CTTTCTCTCTTAAAAATTCTAAAGAATGTTTTTTAGGTTGTAAAGGAAATTTTTCAGCATCGCTATCTCCTAAAATTTCAAGGGTCTTGGCTTTTACTTCTACGCTTTGTCCCTTACCTAAACTTTCCACCACGGTACCTACTATTTTTAAAGAGGCTCCCGTAGTAACGCGTTTTAAGATGGCTTCATCAAATTCTCCCAATGTGGCCACAATTTGTATGTTCGCATTGGTGCTTCCGTCGTTAAGGGCTATAAACTGATTATTTCTAAATGTACGCACCCATCCCATTACCACCACTTCGGTGCCTGTGGGGGTGCCCGATAACAATTGCTTTATTTTAATTCTGTCGTTGAACATGTTGCTGATTTCGAATGGCAAAGATAATCGGTTTCGAGGGCCAAATACCTTGTTTTAGGTATAAAAACAGATAAAAAATTGTTTTTTTGTTAAAAAATCTACTTAACATTGCAGTAGCAACGAGCAAATTGATTCTTTTTAATGTTGATAGCTCGCTACCCCCATTCCCAATATACAATTTACGGTCTCAATTATTTCGACCGAAATTTCAAAAAGCGTTCAAATAATTCCAAATCTTGATTCGATTTTTAAATAAACCATAGTTCAAAGTGCCAGAAAAAGAAGAAAAACCAAAAAGGGGACGTAAACCCGTTGCAGCCGCTCCGGCAGCAAAAAAAGCAGTAGCCTCTAAAAAAGCCGAGCCTGCAAAAAACAATACCGAAGACGATAAAGCTTCTAAAATTGCCCAAGCATTGTTTGGTGATGAAAGCGCAGCAAGTAGTGCAGCGCCCAGTCCAACTAGTGAAAACAATGCAGCTGCTCAAACACCCGCTTCAGCAGATCAGGGAAACGCAGGCGGAACTCCCAATGGAGGACCGAATGGTGGACCTAACTTACCAGCGCAGCGTTATCCTCAGCCTAAAAAAGAACCTGTATTTAGTGTAGAGTTTGATGGCACTATTGAGTCTGAAGGTGTTTTAGAAATGATGCCCGACGGTTATGGTTTTTTACGTTCTTCCGATTACAACTATTTATCCTCGCCCGATGATGTATATGTATCTCCTTCTCAAATAAAAGCATTTGGTTTAAAAGTAGGGGATACGGTGCATGGCACGGTTCGAGTTCCTCGTGAGGGTGAAAAATATTTTGCTTTAACGAAGGTGAGTCAGGTCAATGGAAAAAATCCGGATGAAATTCGTGATCGTATTCCTTTTGATTATCTAACGCCTATTTTTCCTTTTGAGAAATTAAATTTATATACATCGGCTACTAATTACAGTACGCGTATCATGGATTTATTTACACCTATTGGAAAGGGTCAAAGAGGTTTAATTGTAGCCCAACCAAAAGTGGGTAAGACTATGTTGTTGAAAGAAGTGGCGAATGCGATTGCCGCGAACCATCCAGAATGTTACTTAATTATATTATTAATAGATGAAAGACCAGAGGAGGTAACAGATGTAGAGCGTTCTGTAAAAGGAGAAGTCATTGCTTCTACTTTTGATGAGCCTGCTGAAAAACACGTTAAGGTTTCATCAGTGGCATTACAAAAAGCAAAACGCTTAGTAGAGTGCGGACACGATGTAGTTATTTTATTAGATTCTATTACACGTTTAGCACGTGCACACAATACTGTAGCACCTAGTTCTGGTAAAGTATTATCGGGTGGTGTAGAAGCTACCGCCTTACTTCGTCCAAAACAATTTTTTGGAGCTGCACGTAAAATTGAAAATGGTGGATCACTTACTATTTTAGCAACTGCCCTAATTGAAACAGGTTCAAAAATGGATGAGGTTATTTTTGAAGAGTTCAAAGGAACAGGTAATATGGAATTAGTATTAGATCGTCGTTTAGCGAACAAGCGTATTTTCCCAGCTATTGATTTAGTAGGATCAAGCACGCGTCGTGACGACTTATTATTAGACAAAGAAGTATTAGGTAGAATGAATATTCTTCGCTTATTCATAAATGATATGAATAACGATGAAGCAATGAATGAATTATTAAAGCGTATGCGCGGCACCAAGGACAACGAAGAGTTTTTAGCCAGCATGAATCGTTAAATAAAAACGCTCTTAATAAAAATTTAAGAGCGTTTTTATTTTAGTCCTTAAAGTAATTACTATGCTCTATTTCTTCGCGTACTTTTTCTGGTACTAAATAACGAATCGTGATTCCTTCTTTTCTATTATTGCGAATTAGTGTAGCAGATAGTTGTAACAAGG
>JBAXWU010000169.1:0-2054 GCA_037128235.1 Chitinophagia bacterium
AATATCACTCAATATGTAAATACTATTCTTGAAAATAATTTGCGCAATAGTGTATTTGTCGACGTCACAGCGCATCAAACAGTATCGGATGTGTATATGCAGTTATTAGGCAAGGCGGTATCGGTGGTGGCTTGTAATAAAATTGCCTGCTCTTCACCCTATGAGCATTATGCAAAATTAAAAGCACTTGCTAGAGAATTCAATGCAGCCTTCTTATTTGAAACCAATGTGGGAGCGAGTTTGCCCATTATTGGCACTTTAAACGATTTAATTAGAAGTGGAGATAATATCAACAGAATTGAGGCGGTTTTATCGGGTACTTTAAATTATGTATTTAATAATTACGATGGCAGTATACCATTTTCAAAAGTAGTTCGACAAGCACAGGTAGAAGGTTATACCGAACCCGATCCAAGATTAGATTTAGGCGGCACCGATGTAATGCGTAAAATTATGATACTAGCCAGAGAAGCAGGACATAAAATAGAGATGACCGACATTGCTAATGAACCTTTTTTACCTGCTAGTTGTTTTAATGGATCGGTAGAAGATTTTTATATAGAGATGGAAAAACAAGAAGCGCATTTCAAAAAATTATATGAAGCAGCCGCTGCTAAAAATTGTAAGTTAAAATTTGTAGCAAGTTTCAATATTGCAGAAGATGGAAAAGGAACAGCCAAAGTTGGATTACAACATATTGAACCAAGCTCGGATTTTTATCATTTATATGGTAAGGATAATTTAGTTTTATTTTATTCTACGCGTTATCCAGAACTTCCATTAGTGGTAAAGGGAGCAGGTGCGGGCGCCGATGTAACTGCTTCGGGTGTATTTGCCGATATTATAAGAGCTGCTAGGGTATAATTTTGTTTCTGTAGAATTTATTTTATAAGCCATACTTTTTTCTAAGTTCTAGTTGTATATAAATAGTATATTTATTCTTCAAAATGGTAAATATGAAAAGGATACTATTCTTAACAGCAATCTTATTTAATGCACTACTATTTAGTAGCATATTTAGTGAAAGCGTGATGGCTCAAAAACCGGCAATGAATTCTTTTATACCCGATAGACAAGCTACTTATTGCAACCCCATCAATCTCGATTATGGTTATTGCCCTATTCCCAATTTTGTACAAAACGGAAAGCACCGCGCCACAGCAGATCCTATCATGGCTGTTTATGATAATAAATATTTTTTATTCAGCACCAACCAATGGGGTTATTGGTGGAGTAGCGATATGAAAGATTGGAAATTCGTATCAAGAAAATTTTTAAGACCTTGGAACGATGTTTATGATGAATTATGTGCACCAGCAAGTTTGGTGCTAGGCGATAGTTTATTAGTGATAGGTTCTACTTATACAAAACAATTTACATTATGGTATAGCACCAACCCCACCAAGGACGACTGGCATATAGCGGTAGATAGTTTTCAAGTGGGTGCCTGGGATCCAGCATTATTTAAAGACGATGACAACCGTTTATATATTTATCATGGTTCAAGTAATTTTTATCCTATCTATGGACAAGAAATAGATCGTAAAACTTTTGCACCTATTGGAGAAAGACAATCACTGATACATTTAGTAGATAGCATACATGGTTGGGAGCGTTTTGGTGAACATCAGGACAACACCTTTTTAAAACCCTTTATGGAAGGCGCTTGGATGAATAAACAAAATGGAAAATATTATTTACAGTATGGTGCGCCAGGTACTGAATTCAGTGGTTATGGCGATGGCGTGTATGTGAGCGATAAACCACTAGGGCCCTTTGTGTATCAGAAGCATAATCCTTTTTCTTATAAGCCAGGGGGCTTTGCAAGAGGAGCGGGCCACGGTGCTACTTACCAAGATATTTATAAACAGTGGTGGCATATTTCAACTATTGCTATTGGCGTAAAAAATAATTTTGAAAGACGTAATGGTATTTGGCCAGCGCAAATAGATGCAGATGGTATATTATATAGTAATACTTCTTACGGAGATTATCCGCATTATATTCCCAATGCAGGAGCGAATCACGATGTTTCTCAATTTACCGGATGGATG
>JBAXWU010000170.1:0-2052 GCA_037128235.1 Chitinophagia bacterium
GAACCTAATACTACGGATTGAATAGATTTAAAGCCGGAACATTGATTTATAGTTAAAGTTCGCCCAAATCCTTGAACACCAAAAATTGAAATGTAATTTTGAGGGAACTTAGGATTAGCACTATCAGGAATATTTCCTGAATTAGTATCATCAGAACCAGCAGAAAGAATTAAATTAGAACCACCGGATAGAGTGGTACGTAAAAAAATCGTCCCATCAATTTTAAGATTTCCTTTACCAGACTTAGTATCGCTAGGTCTAAGTTGGCTTTTACCTGCAGTAACCTGAAACTCGTTCAATGAAAAACTATTTGAACCCGAAGCTGCTTCTACTTCTAAGTCTCCATTGAATATAATATCTGTACCAGCAGTAATATTAGCAAAAATTTTTGTAGAACTAAAACTGTTATTATCAGGTCTTGCTAATTTTGAACCATCAATAGATAGATAAGCAGTGAATGTTGGAGTTTTACTGATCACAGAATCGGTGGAACCAATAACTAAATTCCCTGTATTTTTGAATGTAGCAGTCCCCGTAGCAGATGAAGTGCTACCCCCAATCGTAGTAACATCATCATAAATATTTAGATCATAAATTCCACCAGTTGGACCATAATTTAAAGGAAAATTATAAGTTTGAATTTGGGTAGGAGTCAATATTTCAGATGAATTAGCGAAAAAGTTATTTGAAACAGTTAAATAAAATGGATCAGCATGATCTTTTGCGGAATATCCAAAAGAAATACTGCTACCGGCTGAAGTTTTTGTACCATAGCTATATATATTTACATTTCCACTAACCAGCACATTCCCATTAAACTTTGCCTGCAAAATAGAACTACTAGTACTATTAAAAACTAAATCTCCGCTAATTTGTACATCATATGGGGTAAAAAATATATTTTTTGAAGGATCTGGTTGTGCCAATGGCTTCAACTTATTAGTTGTAGTATCGTACAAATCTCTACTAGCAGTAAAATCACCAGTATCATAAACATTTAATTTAGTTAGTTTTAAACCATTTACGCTAACAATACCTGAGGTAGCTATGTACAAATTAGACCCTTTAAATGATACTGCAGGATTATCATTAATATTATATTTCCCCCCAGGCGCATTACTTTGTGCAGCATCTGAAATAATATCTACTCTTCCGGGTGCAGTTTTATAACCAAACAAAACATCAGTTCCAATATTTATCGTAGTATCAATGTTTATAGAGCCATTACCGCTTACTAAAAAGGCAGGTGAACCAGTAACATTAATTTCACGCGGAGGTAGAGTTCCATTTCCAGATTGATCATAATTAAAGATATGAAAATAATTACCAGTATTTCCTGTGGTACTGTACTGATTGTTAGCTTGTAGAGTTACTGGACTTATATTTGCAACTGAAGTTGATGTACTACCACCTATATTTTCCCATTGTTGATATACGATATCATCAAAACTAGATGCAATATTACCAGAAAGGTTTAGGGTATTATTTAGCTCTTCATTTAATGTATGACCAATACGGTCACCATAAAACTCAACTTGTAAATTATTGGAAAGGGGTACTAAATTACTAGTTGTTAATGCTGAAAAATCTAGACCGTTAACGTTTAATGTATCATTCCCGTGAAGCATTTCGACTAATATACCGCCAAAATCTGTTGAACCTGCTTTAGAAAAATCATAGGTGTAAACAAGGCCGGCTTTATTAAGGGTTCCAAACGCTGCCGTAGAAGTTAATACTCGTTGCGTTCCTACCGGCGCAGGGGGGATTGTTGGCGGTGTGAAAGTAACAGTCAAAATATTATTAGCTAGCGATATAGTTAAAGTATCATCATATTCTGTAGTAACAATATGTAACACTTGGCCAGCGCCATTTCCCTGCTCCGTGCTAATTGTGGCAGCTGTAGGGGTCAAATTAAGAGGATTAGTAACAGGTGTAATTCTTGTTTCAAGAGATTCAATGGATAAGGGCCGGTTAAGATGAGTTCTAGTTGCAGCAGTTTGTTTAGTTTTCTTAAACCAATTACGCAAGCCAAGTTTACTAAGGAAAGACATC
>JBAXWU010000171.1:0-2035 GCA_037128235.1 Chitinophagia bacterium
TCAATACTACGCAAATAGGCTCCTTTTACTTCTGCAAGAAATTCTTGTTTATTCGTTCTAACATGATGGTAATCTTCTTGAACCATGTTAGGATTTAGGTTTCGAACATTCTCATCGCTCCACAAGGTTATTTCTGCAATAACAGGCAATAATGCGAGGCCACTCTCTGTTAGGGTATATATATTTGACTTTAGATTACCTTCTTTTTTATTTTTCCTAATTATACCCACTTCTTCTAATAATTTCAGCCGTGATGATAGAATATTGGAAGCAATACTTTCTTTAGAGGTGGAAAAATCCTTGAATGTTTTTTTGTGAGAAAACAACATATCCCTAATTATCAGTAATGTCCATTTATCTCCAATTATGTCAAGGGCAGACGAAATGGGACATTGGCATCTAAAATCCATTTTCTTTTCAATTTATTTAAAATTATTGCTTGCAAAACAAAAGTAATTGTATATTTGCTTGCAAAACAAAAGTAATAATTAAATTTTAAAAAAATGGAAAATAAAGAAACAAGTACAGAAAATGCCATTTCAGCAAAGTCTGCTTACATTATGGTACAAATGAAAGTTCAAAGCCTTGAAGAGCTAAATCAACGCTATGCACAATTTGCAATACCAATTTTACTAAAACATGGTGGTCAAATGATTGCAGGTTCTCCGTCACCAAATATTAAAGAGGGAGATTGGAATGGAAATTGGGCTGCAGTGCTTCAATTTCCTAATATGGAAGCTGCTGAAGGTTGGTATAATTCTGAAGAGTATAAACCATATAAGCAACTTCGTATAGATGAACTCCAATCTGAGGAAGGTAGAGTAATAATTATACCAGGAATGTAATTCTTCATTTATCATTCATATATCTAACATAGTCTAATTAAATATTTGATTTATTCTTAAAAATTCTAGAGAACAAAAAATATGAAAAAAGTATTAGTAACAGGAATTTCAGGTTTTGTTGGTCAGCATTGTGCTGCCGAATTATTAAAAAATGGGTATGCTGTAAGAGGGTCATTACGAAGTTTATCTAAGTCGGACGAAGTGAAAAATGGAATCAAAAAAGAGGTAGACACTAAAGGTAATTTAGAATTTTGCAAGCTCGACCTGATGAAAGATGAAGGTTGGGATGGAGCAATGGAAGGGTGTGATTTTGTTTTGCATGTAGCATCTCCTTTTATCGTGAAAGCACCTAAAGACGAAAACGATTTAATAAAACCTGCCGTTGAAGGTACATTAAGAGCTTTGAAAGCAGCTAAAAAGGCTGGTGTAAAAAGAGTAATACTTACCTCTTCAACAGCGTCTATGCATGGAGGTCAATATGGTGTCGTAAATTTGAATCAAGATAGTTGGACTGATGTTAATGAAAAAAGTGTAACTGCTTACTTCAAAAGTAAAACACTAGCTGAAAAAGCTGCATGGGAATTTATCCAAAACCAAAATGGGGATTCAAAATTAGAGTTAGTGGTGATAAATCCAGGGCCAATCTATGGGCCAACTCTCACAGGAAATTTAGTGTCTGAATCAATGGATTTTTTCAAAAAATTAATCACTGGTAAAGTCCCCATGTTGCCTAAAGCAGATTCTGTCATGTCAGATGTTAGAGATATTGCTTACATACATGTCAAGGCATTAGAAAATGAAAAAGCTAAAGGAAATCGATTTATTGTAACAACCGAAAAGTCACATAATTTTCAAGAAATTGCCAAAATTTTAAAAGCAAATGGGTATCAAAAAATTAGCACCACATTGGCTCCTACTTTTTTATTGAAATTTATGGCAAATTTTGATGATGAAGCGAAAGGAATGTTGCCTTTCATTGGAAACACAATAGAAGCAGATATTACTTTAACTAAAAATACATTTAACTGGAGCCCTATCTCTTTTGAAAAGACTGTATTAGACACAGCAAATTCTGTACAATCTGTATTAAATAAAAAAGTTTAATTGGATATTTTTTAACAACAAAAAAGCCATCAATAATGATGGCTTTTTGATTTGCTCCCCTATTCTGAACTTGAACTAAGAAATGA
>JBAXWU010000172.1:0-2019 GCA_037128235.1 Chitinophagia bacterium
GTCTGTCTCCCCAAGGATTGTCTTCCGGGAAACCCGCGCTATGACTCATTAAATGTCGAATGGTAATAACAGGTGCATCCTTGGTTAAGCCTTGTGCTTTCATTGCAGGAATATACATTTCAACAGGATCATCTAAATGCAATTTGCCCTGGTCTCTTAATTGAAGTATTGCTAAGGCTGTAAAACTTTTAGACATGGAAGCTATTCTAAACATAGAAGAAGAACTGGCTGGAATTTTTTGTTCCAAATTCGCATAACCGCCGCTACTTTTAAAAACTAAATTACCATCTACTACTATACCAAAAGCATAACCCGGAAAATGATGGGCTTCTGCATATTTCTTGATCATCTCTTCCGCAATAGGAAAAGTGGTAGCAATGCGATTATTTCTTTCCGCGTCCTGATAAGTAGCTGGTGAAAAACTCGCAGGCGTTTGTGCTTGAGCTGTTTGATTTACTAGTTGTATACTCAATACAAAACTTAGTAAAATAATAATGCGGTTCATTTTTATATTTTTCATACTATTATTTATAATGCTATTTATGTTATATTATAAAGTCTTTATTTTATTGGAAGGTTATAATTGTATCTGTTGATTTTTATTTATTAAATTTTCTATTGATAAATTCAAAAGTAGCTTCATCTACTTGAAGCCAACTCTTATATAACAAGAAGCCATGAATTTCATCGGGGAAAATAATTTCTTCCACATCTACTTTTTGTCTTCTTAATTGTTGAATCATATGAATGGTTTCCGCAAAGGGTACATTTCTATCATCGTCTCCATGAATAAATAATACGGGGCTTTTCCAACCCTTGGCAGTAAATACGGGAGAAGCTTTATAGGCTACTTGGCCAGCAGCAGGAAATCGTAAGCTATCATACCAAGGAGCGAAATTAGGCTCTTCATCGTTCCAATTATGTACCCCATGAATATCAACGCCCGCTGAGAATAAATCAGATCTTTTAGATAAACCATGTGCCGTTAAATAACCGCCATAGCTTCCACCCCATAGTCCAATTTTCTTAGCATCTACATCGGGTCTGGCTTTTAAATATTCACCAGCACCTATTAAATCATTTACTTCTGTACCGCCCGCCATACCATAGTTGGCTGCCTCTCTAAATTTTAAGCCATATCCAATACCAGATCTATAATTCAAAGCCATTACAATATAGCCCTGGCTAGCAAAGTATTGATTCACTGCATAAGCATTAGAGTAATAAGAGCTATAATTAAATCCTTCTAGCATTTGTCTACGACTTCCTCCATGTAAAAAAATCAGGGCTGGATATTTTTTACTAGCATCATAATTAGCTGGCAAAAATAATTGAGCAGGTGCACTAAAGCCATCCGTCGCTTTTACTAAAATGGTTTTAGGGTTTACTAAGTTCGTAGGGAAATTAGTAGGGAATAAATTAGCTGCTAAAGTTTGTTCATTTCCACCAGACTGAAACACAGGCCAAGAAGGCTTGGTAGCGCTTGCTTGTAAATACACTAAACCATTGTTTACGATTACTGGATTGTATTCAATTTTATTTCCTTTGGTTAAAATAGTAGCATTACTTGTAGCAGGATCTACAGACCATATATGTCTTCTATTGCTATCACTAATATTAGTTACATAAAAAATAGTTTTGCCATCGGTACCTAAGCGCATTGTTTCTACTTCTCCCATTCCAGGTGTTAAATGATTTATTTTTTTTGTATTGGGTTCAATGCTATATAAATGCATCCACCCTGTTTTTTCCCAAGGGAAAATAATATAATTATTATTTGTCCAAATTAATTGTGTGGCTACTGCCGGTAAATCTCCCACAAATTTAGAGCCTGCACCTTCGTCGGCTTTAAATAAGGTATAAGCTTTATGGGTAGCAACTTCAGCTAGTCTTATCTCCCAGGGCTGTTCAGCAGTAGGTCTTGGCGTAAAGCCAATTTCATATTTAATATTCACCGTTCTTAGAAAAGCAATATGCGTTCCTTCTTTATTCCATACTGGATCTGAATCATTATAAGTA
>JBAXWU010000173.1:0-2008 GCA_037128235.1 Chitinophagia bacterium
ATTATTAGTCTGCGATTTAGGGCTTGATCAAGTTAAAGTATATAGTGTTCAAAAAAATAAAGAGAATGGTAATACTGAAAACAAGAATGAATTTAAGGCTGTTGAGGAGCAAGTAATAGCACTTCCTGGAGGTTCGGGCCCTCGCCATATTTGTTTTGATGAAAACTATTCTTATGGTTTTATTATTAATGAACTTACAGGTTCAGTTACTATTATAAAACATAGTGCTGAAAAAAAGGAGTATGAAATAAAAGGAACTTACGATACAAAGGTGCAATTAAGCGAGTCCTCTATTAATACCGACTTAGGCGGAGCCGCTATCCGAGTTTCTGCAGACGCAAAATTTGTGTATACTTCTATGAGATCAGATAATACCATTCGTTTATTTGAATTTGACCCTATAAAGGAAAGCCTTAACTATATTGCTTCTTTTCCATCGGGAGGCCTCACTCCTAGGGATTTTACTATTGACCCAACTGGCAAATGGCTATTAGTAGCCCATCAAGATTCCGATACAATAAGCATATTTAACGTAAATTCATCAAACGGGATGCTTAGCTTATTTAACACAGTTGAAAATATAAAATCGCCTGTTTGTTTAAGTTGGCTACCTAAGTAAATTCTAAACCAATGCAAATTAAAAGATCAAATCAAGACTGTAGCATTAACGACGACTGGGCCTTAAAAGGCATGAAAGTGGTGTACTTAGAAAATGCTTTTTTACGCATTGGTATTTTAGCCGATCGCGGTTCAGATATTTTTGAATTTAAATACAAACCCTTAGACCTTGATTTTTTATTAAGATTAGATAAAGGAATACAAAACCCTGCTCAGGTATTTTCACAAATGCGTGATACGCATAACCAGTCCGAGGATTATTATTATGGTGGATGGCAGGAAATACTTCCTAATAGCCCTTCCTTTAATTATAGAGGCGCTTCTTTAGGTTTACACGGAGAGGTTTCACTCATTCCTTGGAAATATGCAATAGTAAAAGATACTGTAGATGAAGTAGCTGTAAAATTTTGGACAAGACCTTTAAGAATGCCTTTGTTAATTGAAAAGACATTAAGCCTTCAAAAAAATAGTAGTCAATTAATAATTACAGAACAACTCACTAATGAAAGCGCAACGCAACTTGATATTATGTGGGGTCATCATATTGCATTTGGTCTTCCATTTTTAAAGGAAGGTGCTACCATTGACACCAATGCGAAAACTATGGAAGTGCATGATAATATTGATGAGCCAAGAAGGTTTAAAGCTGGTAAAACTTATAACTGGCCTCAAGCTGAAGACCCTAGTGGTAAAGCATTTGATGCATCTGTAATTCCTAATACTGATGCACCAGCCTATCGTGATCTTTCTTTTCTAAGTAATTTCGAAACAGCTAATAATAAAGCACATTATACTATTTCTAATCCTGAACAAAAAATTGGTTTTAGTGTAAGTTGGGATGCACAAATATTTAAATGTTTATGGTTATGGCAGGAAAGAAATGCTAGCCAAGATTTTCCATGGTGGGGCAAATGTTATACCGTGGCTTTAGAGCCTTGGACTTCTAAATACACCAATGAGCCGGATAAGGCTATACAAAAAGGGGAATGGTTAAGCATTAAAGCGGCCGAAGTCATTACCACTAGTCTTTCGGCTGGTGCAGTTGAAACAAAATAAACTAATTTATGAAAAGAAGCCCCTATATCGTTTTACTTATTCTGTTAACATTCTTTGTTATTTCTTTTTTGACCAATATAATGGGGCCCTTGATTCCCGATTTAATCAAAGGCTTTAGTTTAAGTTTAACCTTGGTGGCCTTATTACCCTTTGCTTTTTTTATTGCTTATGGCGTCATGTCTATTCCTTCTGGAATGATGATAGAAAAGTACAAAGAGAAAAAAGTAATGATAACGGCCTTTGCAGTGGCTTTTGTAGGGTCCCTTATTTTAGCCTTATTCCCTAATTATTTGTCGGCAGTAGGTTCTTTATTTATAATTGGATGTGGTATGGC
>JBAXWU010000174.1:0-1965 GCA_037128235.1 Chitinophagia bacterium
CTAATTATTCTTATAATTTTGATAAAGTAGGCAAGTTTACATATCACGATAATCTGAATCCATATAAGTTTCAGGGCGCAGTAATAGTTAAAAATTAATAAGGTAAGCTAACTATTAGAATCCAATAGTTCCAAACAATGTCTGCCAAACAGTAGTATTGTCATCTATATTAGGTACATTCCATTGATTAGATATAATAACTTGTCCATGAGTACCTTTAGTTGAAGCCGCAGGGTTAGGAACCGCACCAGAATAATCTCCCCATCGACAATCAGTAGATGAAGTATTAGAACAGGTAAAGTCTATATTAGGACCGGTAGATTGTTTAACCATTGTTAAAGATGACTGTGGTTGTCCGCTAAGTATTGAAACAACTTGAATAGCAGGATAGGTATTAAGCGAGGAAGTGTTTACATTCAGTATCGCGGAATCACCAAATTTTTTGGTTGTTCCGACAACTAATCTATCTGAAGAGATAGTAGGATTAAAGATGTATAGATTTGGGTCGCTAACTGATCCAAACTGATCTAATACTAGGCTAACTGGGTTAATTTCATACCAATCTACTTTCACGCCAGCACCACCACTATTAGTCTGAGCAGTCCATAAGGTGTTATGCCCAAGGCGCGCATCAAATGAAGATATAACTTGAGTTAAATAGGTTTGAGTTTCAAGTGGCTTTGCTGCTATTCCAGTAGTTGTAGTGCCGGCTTGTGGAGCATATTTCGTCATACTATAGGCTGGAATCGGGATAGAACTAGGTGCGCTTATAACTGCATTACCAGTAACGGAATCTTTAGTTACATTGTATGCAGTAATTGAACTACCAGAAACGTAACTTGGATCTCCAAGCACCCAACCAGTAGAGCTTGAATCAACTTGTTTAGCTGATGCTGGAAGCCATGGACTTGTAACTCCATCAGGATTTTTTAGACTTTTTATACCTGTCTTGAATGAGCTTGCCGTAGGACATGTTGTACCAGCAGCAGGCTTAGATATCCAAGCTAGATCTGAGCCATCTAGATTATTATTTAAAAAATATCTATTACTACTAATAAGTAAAAAGTCAGCAGTATCACCAAGATTTTGCCTATCTGGATAAGTAGTTGTGCCGTAATCGAAGCTATTAAAATAATGACAGAATGCAGTTGCACTACTAGGATTAGCACCTTTCGAGAATCCCCATGCAATTCCAGGTTGAGCTACACCATTGTTATTGATGAATTCATAAAAACTATAATAGAACCTATTACTTCCCGCATCCCATATTATTTGAGGATCACCAGTAAATGTATTTGGAGTATTAATAAGACTAGCTATAGTGCCTGTAGTCGTTGTGCCAGCATTTGTGTGTATTAGGTAGTTACCATTCACAAGCTCTATTTGTTCGGTTTTATTTGATGCAATAGTAGGACTAGGTGGAGAAAAAAGCTTATTATTTACACCATTTAATGTGGATATAATAGTTGGTTTTGGAGAAGGAGTGGAACTGGCTGCAAAGGCAACTTTTCCATAATTTACAGATAAGAACATTAGTCCAATTAAAATAACCAAGAGACTTCTTGAAATCTTTTCGAAGTAGGCCATAAAGCTTTCCGATTTCATAATCTCCATATAATACAGTAATTGTGCTAATTTGTCAAGGTTATGCTTAGGTATACTCTATTGTTTCTGAGTAACCGTAAAACTACTTCCGTCGCTAAATATCGAAGAAGGAGTTGCCAAAATATTCCTACTAGCATCAACAAGATAAACAATAGATGGGTTTAGTGATAATAGATTATATGACTGAGATGACTTTGTCGCATTACAGTTAGTAAAAGAAACTGTTAAGAAATTATCCAGTGGTATTAATCTATTTCTGGAATAACTTGGATCTTCTTGTATCCATTCCGCTGAGGAGTGAGTCGATGTGTATGCAACATTAGTAGTGTAGGATTCACCAGTTGTATTATCTCTTATATT
>JBAXWU010000018.1:0-22236 GCA_037128235.1 Chitinophagia bacterium
AAAGTGGGTAAAGAAGGGGTGATCACAGTTGAAGAAGCTAAAGGAACAGATACTACAGTGGATGTAGTTGAAGGTATGCAATTCGATCGTGGATATACTTCTCCTTACTTCGTTACCAATAGCGAAAAGATGGAAGCAGAAATGCAAAACCCCTACATCTTAATTTATGATAAGAAAATTTCAGCAATGAAAGACATCTTGCATATTTTAGAGAAAGTAGCACAAACAAGTCGTCCATTAGTCATTATTGCTGAAGACTTAGAAGGTGAAGCAATGGCAACATTGGTCGTAAACAAATTACGTGGTACTATTAAAGTAGCTGCTGTTAAAGCGCCAGGCTTTGGTGATAGAAGAAAAGAAATGTTAACAGACCTTGCAATTTTAACTGCAGGAACTGTTATCTCTGAAGAACAAGGTTTCAAATTAGAGAACGCCGACTTAACTTATTTAGGTCAAGCAAGTTCTGTAACAATAGACAAAGACAATACCGTTATCGTAGGTGGTAAAGGTAAAAAAGCAGATATCACTGCGCGTGTAAATCAAATTAAAGCGCAAATTGAAAATACAACTTCAGATTACGATCGTGAGAAATTACAAGAGCGTTTAGCGAAGTTAAGTGGTGGTGTTGCCGTACTATATGTTGGTGCAGCTACCGAAACTGAAATGAAAGAAAAGAAGGATCGTGTGGACGATGCTTTACACGCAACACGTGCTGCAGTAGAAGAAGGAATTGTACCAGGTGGTGGGGTTGCTTACATTCGTGCTGTTGCAAGTTTAGAAAAATTAAAAGGTGCAAACGAAGATGAAAATACGGGTATTCAAATTGTACGTCGTGCGATTGAAGAACCGCTTCGTCAAATTGTAAAGAATAGCGGTATCGAAGGTTCTATTGTTGTTCAAAGAATCAAAGAAGGTAAAGACGACTTTGGTTTCAATGCAAGAACAGAAGTTTTCGAAAACTTATTCAAAGCAGGTGTGATCGATCCTACTAAAGTAACAAGAGTTGCTTTAGAGAATGCAGCATCTATCGCTTCTATGTTGTTAACAACAGAATGTGTAATTGCTGACAAACCAGCTCCAGCAGCTGCGCCACTAGGTGGTGGACATGCGCCTGATATGGGCGGAATGGGTTACTAATATTGAAAGCGATTTTATCGCATCAAGCAATAAAAAAAACCTCCTCGATTTTTCGGGGAGGTTTTTTTATGCGGCAATAGATTTTGTTGTAAAATACATTTGAAAACCTTTCACTAATAAAAACTGAGCTAGTCCATAAGTAATCATAACAACTAGTCCAATATTTTCAATAGGATCATTAATAGACCAATCAAATTTATTAAATGCTAAAATAGCATCAGATGTTATAAAAAATAACATGCCTGGAATCCAAAAGTTATTAGCAATAATTTTGATGGGCTTATGATTAGCAATATGAATAGCCATTAATGCTGCTGAACATATTAGCGCCATGTATACTAGTATGGGATAAATTAAGGGTCCTATAGCAGTTTTTAATTGGAAATAAATAAACACACAAAAGCAAACCAATAAAAAGGTTGAAACTTTTAATATTGTCGATTTAGCTTGTTTCAAACCATATATTTTACTAAAAAATAAAATATTACAAATATGGGTTGTCATAAAGGCAAGCATGCCTGGAATAAACAAAGACTTTGAAATCAAAAACACATCTCCTAAAAAAGAACCACATAATCCCATCATCACTAAATTTTTTCCAGGCTTATTGTACACATTCGGCTGAACATATAAATACATCATCAGTGAAGGCAAAAACAAGGCTTTACTAATCGCCTCTACCACTTTATATTCTTCCCCTAAAAATTGGGCAATAAAATGAATTGAAATAATAACTAAGCTTAGTGTCAGCCCCCATTTTGAAAAAAAAGATTTCATAATCAAGTTTTAATTTTTTGTTGTTCCAGCTATATTGGAAGGTTCTTCCATATCCATTCTAAAATTAAATGTAAGCAATGCATGTCTAATTTAAGAATCAAAGCATAAATTTGCCTATGATTAGCCCGGAAGAAGAAAAGTTCTACCAGCACTGGGAAAAAGAAAGAACAATGCCCCATTTTAAACGCAAACCTTTTTTAAGAGGTTTAAGTTTTGGATTAAGTGTAGGTTTACTTGTACTTGTAATTTCAGAAACCGGTTGGTATGAAAGGGCTAGTATGGTAGCTAATATGAGGGGGAATGAAATATGGATTGTAATTTCAATTTTGATATTTTCCTTTGGATTTGCATGGATTTACCAACAATTTACCTCAGAAATGAACGAACAAAGATTTAAAGAATTAACGCATATAAAAAACAAAAAATGAACCATTTTACCTCAAAAAACACCAAAAAAACCTCTTTTTTAGTAATAATTGCCTCTTTTTTAGCCATTTTTGCTATTTTTTCAAATACTGCTTGTAGCAAGTCCTCAGCTAGCGAGTCCGACCAAATGATTAGCTATGCTAAATCAAACAATATTACTTATATCAGTGACCCAAGTGGAATTTTATATGAAATAATCACTCCTGGAAATAGTACCCACCCAACTATAAACAACACAATTACAGTTACTTATGTTGGAACTTTAATGAATGGTAAACAATTTGATGCAGGCACAATCACTTATGCCTTAAGTAATTTAATACCGGGATGGCAGATTGCTGTTCCTAAAATTGGTATTGGGGGCGAAATCAAGGTTTTGATACCTTCTTCTTTAGGTTATGGATCAAGCGGATCAGGATCCATTCCAGGGAATTCTCCGCTCTATTTTGACATCAAGTTGAGCGCTGTAAAATAATGGCTTTTTAGCCTTTATTTTGGCCTCTTTCCATTATATTTGCCGACTAAAAATCAGTCAACCACACTATTATGCAACTCAAAGGATTAGTGCGCTTTTTTACAATTGCGCTTATTTTAATTTGTCTTTATCAATTGTCATTTACTTGGTTCGTAAGAAGTCACGAAAAAGCCATGGAAGCGAAAGCTAGTTCATGGATCAAAAAGTTCCCAAAAGCAGCTCAGGTATACCCTTCTGACAAAGAAGAACAACTATTATACAACGATAGCTTAAACGATATTCAAAAAGCTTATTATAAAAAGTTATTAGACAGTACCAAGGACAGTAAATTAGCTTTTGGCTTAACTACTTATGGTTCTGCTAAAGAAAAAGAATTAATGCTAGGCCTTGATTTACAAGGCGGTATGAGTGTCACCATGGAAGTAGGCTTGGATGGTTTAATTAAATCACTCGCCAACTATAGCAAGGACCCTTCTTTTAACACTGCTTTAAACAATGCAGTTCAAAAGAAAGCCAACAGCCGTGCCGACTTAATTTCTTTATTCAGAGATGAATATGCCACCATTAACCCCACTGGTAAATTAGCTCCTTTATTTGCTACTAGAAGTAATGGCAAATTAAAGTTTGATGCTTCTGATGATGCAGTAGCTTCTTATTTAAAAGAACAATCTACTCAAGCCTTCAATAACACTTACCGAATTTTAAGAACACGTATTGACCGCTTTGGCTTAGCATCTCCTAATATTAATCCGGATGCTACAAAAGGCATTATCAATATTGAATTAGCAGGCGTGAACGATAAAGAGCGTGTACGTTCTTATTTACAATCTACCGCTAACCTTCAATTCTTTGAAGTATATACCTTTGAGGACAAAGATTTTCAAAATGGTATTATTGCTGCTGATAAATCTATTGAAGCAAGTTTAAATGGAATTACAGATACAAATAGTTTAGCAAAAGCAGATACTTCTAAATTGAACCTTAATAAAAATCCTTTATTAAAAACAGTTCAGTTCACACAACCTTATCAAGGAAAAAATGGTCAATATATTTATCCTGCTGAAATTGGATACACTTTAAAAAAGGATACAAGTAAATTAAATGCTTACTTAGCTATGGCTGAAGTAAAATCTAAATTCCCATCGAATTTGGTATTCATGTATGGTAAAAATGAAAGTGAAGATGCTAAAAACAAAGACGTACTTCCTATTTATGCTATTAAAACTCTAGACAACGGCCAAGCAGAATTAGAAGGAGACCATGTTGCCAATGCTACACAAGATTTTGATGAGAGAGGAAAAGTAGCCATCAAAATGAATATGGATAAATTAGGTACAAGCATTTGGGCTAAGATGACTACAAAAAATGTAGGTAAGCCTCTTGCTATTGTACTAGATAATATTGTTTATTCAGCTCCGAATGTAAATGATGCTATCACTACTGGTAACTCTTCTATCTCAGGAAACTATACTTTAAAAACAGCACAAGACTTAGCAGAAATTTTAGAGAGCGGTAAACTACCTGCTCCTGCTAAAATTGTACAGGAGCAATTAGTAGGTCCTACTTTAGGCTTGGCTTCTATTCAAGGTGGCGCCATGGCATTTGGTATTGCCTTTTTAGTAATTTTCGCTTTAATGTTATTATACTTTAACACCGGTGGATGGGTAGCGAACATTGCATTAGTATTAAACTTACTTTTTACCATTGGTATATTAAGTGCACTTGGTTTTACTTTAACAGCACCTGGTATTGCAGGTTTAGTATTAACCATTGGTATGGCGGTAGACACCAACGTAATTATATTTGAGAGAATTAAAGAGGAATTAACAAAGGGTAAAAGTTATCAATTAGCTGTAACCGATGGCTACAAACGTTCTATGTCTCCAGTATTGGATGCACACGTTACTACCCTATTAACAGCTTGTATCTTAGCTTACTTTGGTTTAGGTCCAGTACTCGGATTCGCTACTACTCAAATCATTGGTATTTTACTTTCTTTATTCTGCGGAATTTTAGTATCTCGTTTAATCACGGATATCTATACTAGTAAAAATAGACATTTCGAATATTTCACAAAAATTTCAAGAGGTATCTTTCAACATGCTGCTTTCAAATTTATTGAATTCAGAAAGTATGCTTATATGTTATCTGCTGTAGTTTTAGTAATGGGTATTGCTAGTTTCTTTAACGGATTCGACGAAGGTGTTGAATTCGCAGGAGGAAGAAGTTATACCATTAAATTTGACAAAGCAGTAAACATTGAGTCGGTAAGAGACGACTTGAAAAAAGTATTCGGTGAGTCTCCTATTATTAAGACAGTAGATTCTAAGAACCAAATTAATATTACCACTTCTTATAAGATTAAAGAACAAGGCAATAATATTGATGCTGAAGTAGAAGGTCTATTATTTAAAGGTCTAGAAAAGCAACTACCAACAGGAACTTCTTTAAAAGAGTTTGACTCTCAGTATAAGCAAAGTTCTCAAACAGTTCTTCCTACTATCTCTGATGATCTAAAAGCAGGTGCTACAAAAGCAACTATTTTTGCATTAATTGCGATTTGTTTATACATCTTTATTCGTTTCCGTGATTGGAGATATTCTTTAGGAACAATTTTCTCTTTATTACACGATGTATTTGTAACCTTAATCGTATTTAGTTTCTTAAGAAAAGTGGTTCCTTTCCCATTAGAGATTGACCAACACTTTATTGCAGCTATATTAACCGTAATTGGTTTCTCTATGAACGATACTGTCATTGTATATGACCGTATTCGTGAGGACAGCCAATTAATGAAAGGCGCAGACAATGCTTCTATCATTAACAAGGCTATTAACCAAACATTGAGTCGTACGATTATGACTTCTTTAACGGTGTTCTTGACTATCTTAATCTTATTCATCTTTGGTGGAGAAGTAACAAGAGGTTTTGCATTCGCTATGTTAATTGGAGTTATCACAGGTACTTACTCTTCTATCTTTGTAGCGGCTCCAGTATTAGTTGACTTTGCAAAGAGTCGTCCATTAGGTCGTGAAGAAAAAAAGAAATAATTCTACACTGAATTGATATAGAAAAAGGCCTTGAGTAATCAGGGCCTTTTTTTATTTTCATAAGCATTATAAATAGCCTATCACTCTCAGATTCGAATGACGCTAAAAAATCATAAATTCATCTAAAATTGTGAACTCGCTTCGCTCAGACATGCACAATTTTTTAACGATGTATTTATGATTTTTCTTAACGCTATTCTCATAAGTTCGTGAGTAGTCTATTAATAATACCACTTATGAAAATTCTTTAATGCTGACTGAAATTTGTTTAAAATTTTATTATAAGAATAATAGATTTTTTAAGAAAGAAATGCTGTTCTGAGCGAGTTTTGAGCGAAGCGATAGCGAGTCGAAGAATAGACATTTTTTCGAAAAAATCTATATACGTCCTAAAATTTTAAACCGCAAATGAAGTACCGCATCCGCAGGTACTCGACGCATTCGGATTTTTAAAAGTAAATCCACGGCTATTTAGACCACCTTGCCAGTCTATCTCCATTCCATATACATAAATCTGATGTGATTTTTCCATGCAACAAGGTATGCCCTCAATGGATAAAATTTCATCATCTGCTTTAGGTACATCAAAACCTAATACATAGGTCATACCACTACATCCACCCCCTTTTACGCCCACTCTTAGTCTTTGTTGTTGATCAAAGTCTGGTTCTGCCATTAAACGGTTAATCTCCGAAATGGCTCCTGCAGTAAAAGTTACAGGGCTTTGTATGGTTATATTGGTATCTGAAGACATATTTGAATATTTATACTACAAAAGTACAATATTAGGGGCATTTACAAGTAAACAGTCATTTCGAAAATAGAAATAATTGAAGCCTCTGTATTTTGAATTTTTCGTAAATTTATGCCATGCAAGAAGCGGAAAAAAAGACAGATAGTGGCATTGAAATAAAGAAGGTATACACCTGCAACGATTTACCTACTAATTTAAATGAAACTCTATTACCAGGTGAGTTCCCTTATACAAGAGGCGTTCAATCCGATATGTATAGAGGGAAGTTGTGGACAATGCGTCAATATGCTGGATTCTCTACCGCAGAAGAAAGTAATAAACGATATCATTTTCTTTTATCGCAAGGGGTAATGGGTTTAAGTGTGGCCTTTGATTTACCGACACAAATTGGCTATGACGCCGACCATTCTCTAGCAGAAGGCGAAGTAGGAAAAGTAGGTGTGTCTATTTGCTCTATTGAGGATATGGAAATTTTATTTAAGGATATTCCTTTAGATAAGATTAGCACTTCTATGACCATTAATTCTACTGGTTTTATTTTACTAGCACTATATATTGCACTAGCTAAAAAAAGAGGCATTGATTTAAAACAATTAGCAGGCACCATACAGAATGATATATTAAAAGAATACGCAGCCAGAGGCACTTATATCTACCCTCCTAAATATTCTATGCGTATTATCACGGATATTTTTGAATACTGTGGCCAGCATTTACCTAAGTGGAATAGCATTAGTATATCTGGTTATCATATTAGAGAAGCGGGCAGTACTGCAGTGCAAGAAGTAGCCTTTACTTTAAGTAATGGTAAGGCCTATGTAAAGGCCGCTATTGAAAAAGGTTTAGATATTAATGTATTTGGCAAAAGACTCTCTTTCTTTTTTAATGCCCATAATAATTTATTTGAAGAAGTAGCCAAGTTCAGAGCTGCTAGAAAAATGTGGGCTACGATTATGAAAGAATTAGGCGCCACCGATGAAAAAGCTTTAATGCTTCGTTTTCATACACAAACAGGTGGAGCTACTTTAACGGCCCAACAACCTTTAAATAATATTTCTAGGGTTACCATTCAAACTATTGCAGCTGTATTAGGTGGCACTCAAAGCCTTCATACCAATGGTTTTGACGAAGCCTTGGGACTACCCACTCAAGAGGCAGCTAGTATTGCTTTAAGAACGCAACAAATAGTAGCCAATGAATCGGGCATTACCGATACAGCCGATCCTTTAGCAGGTTCTTATTTTATAGAAAGCCTTACCAATGAATTAGAACAAAAAGCGTTGGCACTTATACAACAAATAGATGAAATGGGTGGTTCTGTAAGTGCTATTGAAAATGGATTTATGCAAAATAAAATTGCAGAAAGCGCTTATGCTTATCAAAAGGCTATTGAATCTAAAGAAAAAATAATTGTAGGAGTAAATCAATTTGAATCTACTTCTACTACCAATATACCCGTATTTCAAATTGATGAAAGTATAAGAATACAACAAATTGAAAAACTAAAAGCTTTAAAAAGTAGTAGAGACAATACAAAAGTAGTGGCTTGTTTGGCAGCGGTTAAAAATGCGGCAGCTGGCACTGAAAATTTAATGCCTTCTGTAATAGAGGCTATTGAAAATTATTGTACATTAGGAGAAATAGCAGATGTATTAAGAGGTATTTATGGAGAGTATCAAGCTTAGTAAATATAGGCTAGCCTTACACTATAATAGGTAATAGAATTAAACTATAAAATATTTAAATAAAAAATAGAATAAATAATTTAAGATTAGAAATAAAAGAAAATATAAAAAATAAAACAAAAGATAAAACAAAATAAAATGCGTAAAATTTTCCTTTCTTTATGCGTACTTGTAACTGTATCAAGTATAGCACAAGACTTACCTAAAAATTATGCTTCTTTATTAAAAGAAGTAGAACCAGAATTAATTGCATGGAGAAGACATTTTCATGAATTTCCTGAACTTTCCAATAGAGAAGTAAACACAGGAAAATACATTGCCGATTTTTTAAAAACGCTTCCCAACGTTGAAGTAAGATACCCCGTTGCTAGAACGGGCGTAGTAGCGGTTTTAAAAGGTGGTAAACCCGGTGCTGTTATTGCTTTAAGAGCAGATATTGATGCACTTCCTGTTTATGAGAGATCGACCCTACCCTTTGCCTCTAAAGTCACTACTGAATACTATGGACAAAAAGTAAGTGTTATGCATGCTTGCGGACATGATTCACATACAGCCATGTTAATGGCTACTGCGAAAATGTTAAGTACCATGCAAAAAGAAGTACCAGGTACCATTGTATTTTTATTTCAACCAGCTGAAGAAGGCGCTCCAGAAAATGAAGAAGCTGGTGCACAACTAATGATTAAAGAAGGCGCACTAGACAATCCAAAAGTAGAAGCAGTATTTGGTATTCATATTTCTTCACAAACACCCGTAGGTACTATTAAATACAAGGCAGGTGCCTTTATGGCTTCCTCTGATTGGTTTACGATTAAAGTAAATGGTAAAGGTAGCCATGGTTCACAACCTTGGGGTGGTGTAGATCCCATTGCAGCAAGTGCTCAAATTATTGAAGGTTTACAACATATTGTGAGTCGTCAAATGGATTTAACCAAGGCCCCACTTGTAATTACCGTAGGTACGATTAAAAGTGGTGTGCGTTCTAATATCATTCCTGAAACGGCTGAGATGACAGGTACTATTAGAACCCTTGATAGTAAAATGCAAGAAGAAGTGCATGAAAGAATTAGAAATACAGTAACTACAATTGCTGCAAGCTCTGGGGCAACTGCAGATGTTGTCATTGATACTAAAACTTTAGTTACGTATAACGATCCAGCGCTGGTGAAAAAGACCTTACCTTCTTTGATAAAAGCAGCAGGTGATGAAAATGTTTCTGAATCAACCTGGGTAACCGGTGCTGAAGATTTTTCATTTTATGCAGCAAAGGCGCCTAGCTTCTTTTTTAATGTGGGCGGTATGCCAAAAGGTACCGACCCTAAAAAAGCAGGCCCGCATCATACCCCCGATTTTTATTTAGATGAGTCTGGATTTATTGTAGGGGTGAAAGCCTTCTGTCAATTAGTATTTGATTATGGCAAAACAAAGTAGGATTCAATAATAATAATAAAATACTTAATAAAAAAGCTGCTCCTTAAAAAGGGCAGCTTTTTTTATAATTATACACTTAAGTACAAACTAAATATCTTATCCTATATTTTCTTTTACACTAATAATTTTTAATGCCTAGCACCAAACAACAAACTTCCAATTCTTACAAGGTTACTGCCCTTTTCAATGGCTAGTGCGTAATCACCACTCATGCCCATACTTAATGTATCAAAATGAACATTGTTTAATACAGTAGCTGTTTGGTCATAACTATTTTTTAATCTACTAAACTCTTTTTCCACCAGGGTTTTGTCTTCTGAAAAACTGGCCATACCCATGAGTCCTTTAATTACTACATTACTATAATTAGAAAGTCTTCCACTTTCAATAAATTCATGTAAACTAGCCGCATCAAAACCAAATTTGGTTTCCTCTGTGGCAATATGTACTTGCAACAAACAGTTAATTATTTTATTTTGCTTAATGGCTTGCTTATTAATTTCTGCTAATAGTTTTTCAGAGTCCACCCCATGAATTAAATACACAAAAGGCGCTATATATTTAACTTTATTGGATTGTAAATGTCCTATAAAATGCCAGTGGATATCGGAAGGTAAACTCGCAGCTTTATCTACTAATTCCTGCACATAATTTTCACCAAAGTTTCTTTGACCTAAGGCATAAAGTGTTTGAATATCTTCATTAGGCTTGGTTTTACTAACAGCCACCAACTGTACATTTTTTCCCTGCAGTTGCTCTTTAATAGAATGATAGGCTTCCGTATTTACAGGCATAATTTATTGAGTACTTTATCTTTTATAACTATTTATATAGTTTTACTTTTATATTATTTCTATTTGGTTATATTTCTACCAATGACCATTTTTTGTATCTCACTTGTACCCTCATAAATTTGCGTAATTTTTGCATCACGCATTAACCTTTCAACATGGTATTCTTTTACAAACCCATATCCTCCATGCACTTGAACAGCTTCTGTGGCAGCCCACATGGCAGTATCACTTGCATGTAGTTTAGCCATGGCAGCTGAAGTGGTATAATCTAAGCCATTGTCTTTTTCCCAAGCAGCATGATAACATAATAATCGGGCCGAGTGAATTCTAGTAGCCATTTCAGCTAACTTAAATTGTATTGCCTGATGCTCATGAATGGGTTTACCAAAAGACTGTCTTTGTTTACTATAGGCCAAGGCTAATTCATAAGCGCCACTGGCTATCCCTAATGCTTGTGCCGCAATTCCTATTCTTCCTCCATTTAAAGTTTTCATGGCAAAGGAGAATCCAAAACCATCGGCCCCAATTCTATTTTCTTTAGGCACTTTTACATCCATAAAAGAAACAGCATGTGTATCACTTCCTCTAATACCTAATTTATTTTCTTTAGCACCTACTAAAATACCTGGTGTGTTTTTTTCTATAATAAAAGCATTAATACCCTTCGGGCCTTTAGAAGCATCTGTTTGTGCCATCACTAAATATACCGATGCCGTTGAACCATTGGTAATCCAATTTTTTACACCATTTATTAAATAATGATCGCCTTTATCAATAGCAGATGTATGTTGATGCGTGGCATCGCTACCCGCTTCTGGCTCACTTAATAAAAAAGCGCCAATATATAAAGCACCGTCTTTTTTACCTTGTGCTAATGGTGTTAAATATTTTTTCTTTTGTTCCTCATTGGCATAATGTTCCAAGCCCCAACAAACCAAACTATTATTCACACTCATGGCTACAGAAACACTGGCGTCTACTTTACTAATTTCTTCCATCGCAATGACATAACTAATGGTGTCCATTCCAGCTCCTCCATACTCAGTGGAAGCCATCATGCCTAAAAAACCTAGGTCTGCTAATTGCTCCATTTGTTCTTTGGGAAATTTCTGATGCTCATCTCTTTCAATAACACCTGGTAAACATTGTTGTTGAGCAAATTCACGAGCAGCTCTTTGAATCATTAACTGCTCCTCTGTTAAATTAAAATCCATACCTTATTATTTTTTGACAAAATTACACTAACAATTGTTAGTGTAATAATTTATTTTGAATTAATTGAAATAAAACTGAACGGTCATTTTCTGTAACTACAGCCGTACTATCTGCCCTGAAATGTCGCTTAAAAGCGAGCAAGGCAGCTGTGGTATCCTTTATATCATAGCCCACCATGGCCAGTGCAAAAGGAATGGAGATAGATTCAGGTAAAGTATATTTTACATCTGGCTCAAACCAAACCCCATAGCCTTTTTGGGCTAATAGAACCCAAGGGAACTGAATATTAGGATCCACTTTACGCTTAGGTGCAATATCAGAATGGCCAATAAAATTAGCTTCAGGAATTTTGTAGTTCTCTTTTAATTGAGCTAATAATAAAAGCAAGCTATTAATTTGTGCACTATCAAAAGGCTCAAATCCATTATTGTCGAGTTCAATTCCAATAGAGCTTGAATTAAGGTCGATATTATTACCCCATTTAGAAATACCTCCGTGCCAGGCCCTCATGTAATCATTCAACATATGATGTATGGTACCGTCCTTACAAATCACATAATGCGCACTTACCTTGGTTCTTTCAAGTGTAAAGGTTTTTAAAGTTTGCTCACAAGAATTTTGAGCTGTATGATGAATAACTACAAAATTAGGTTTGCGTAAATCAAAATTAGTGGTGCCCACCCAATCTTTGGCCTTAGATAATTGATTAATGGTTTGAATACTAGGATCCTCTTTTAATAATTTCACTAATTCCTTAGTATGCTTTTTATAGAATTGATTAGTGGTAGCATAAGGAAAACGATTGCAAGCTATAATGGTAGTCATAGCAATGAAACCCATAAGACCAATAAGGAAGGAAGTTCTTTTTAAAAATACCATGTACATTGAGGATTTATTTAGATTCAATTATTAAATTAGATAATTCTATATTAAAATTATAAACACTTATTCACTATATTTTGTTCACTATACTTTTTTCACTATACTTTGTTCACTATATTTTGTTCACTATACTTTATTCACAATACTGGGCTCCTGCTGACTGAGGCAATGAAAACTACCCAGGCCCCAAATAATATCAGTAGAATCAATACCCACTACTTCTCTAGTAGTAAAACATGATTGTATTATTTGCATGGCTTTATCATCTTGGTCACATTTAAATGTTGGCACTATAATATGTCCATTACTAATATAAAAATTAGCATAAGAAGCAGGAAGGCTTTGTCCTTCATAAATAACTTCCGCAGGCATAGGTAGTTCCACAATATTTAATTGCTTACCATTTAATAAGCGCATCTGCTTTAGTTCTTTTAAATTCTGTTCTAATAAGTCATGATTCGCTGAAAGCAGATTGGGCTCCACCACAGTAATCACGGTATCTTCATTGACAAAACGAACGGTATCATCTATATGCCCATCGGTGTCATCGCCCACAATACCATCACTTACCCATAATACTTGGTCAATACCATAATAGTCGCTTAAATATTTTTCAATTTGATCTTGATTTAAATGCGGGTTTCTGTTAGAGTTTAACAAACAAGATTTCGATGTCATCACCGTTCCGGCGCCATTAAAATCGACCGAGCCTCCTTCCATTATAATACCTGGATGAAATACCTGAAAACCTAGAGCCTCTCCAATACGAGTTGGTATTATATCGTCTAAATCATAAGGGGGATATTTTCCACCCCATGCATTAATATTCCAATCTATAATGGCTTTAGGATCTACTGCATTATCTCTTATCAAAAAAGCAGGGCCATGATCGCGGCACCATGCATCGTTGGTGGGATGCATATAAAACTGAACGCGCTCTAAATTAACGCCCGCTAATTTCAACATTTTTTGAGCAGAATTGCGCATTTTTTCATCTACTACATTAATACAAACTCTTTCAGTAAGAGAAACAACTTTTACAAATTCAGTATAGGAAGGATAAATGCTTGCAATTTTACCAGGCCAACTTTCTTCTTTATGGGGCCAACTTAACCAAATAGCATCATGTGGTGCAAATTCTGCTGGAAAATAATAGCCTAAAGATTTGGGTGTAGCGTTGGTCATTTTATATTAGTATGTCTGCTTAATTTTATTTGTATGTTTTCTTAAAGTTTAATCTTATTTATACTAGATGATATAAATTTCTTATAAATTAATTATTCAGCCTCTTCGTCTAAATATCTTTTAGTGATTGGGCCATAAGAATCAATACGACGATCACGTAAAAACGGCCAATGTGTTCTATAACTATCCGATTTTTCTGTGTCTATATCAATAACTGCTACTTCTTCTTTATCATGAGAAGCTTCGTATAATAAAGTTCCAAAGGGATTACTTACAAAACTACCTCCCCAAAATTTCATAAGCCCTTCTTGCTCTAGCCCTACTCTATTCACACTAATCACAGGCACTCCATTGGCAACCGCGTGACTGCGTTGTATAGTTTGCCAAGCATTGTACTGTTCTTTATTAGTGGCTTCGTCTTGCGCAGTGGCCCAACCAATAGCGGTTGGATAAAATAACATTTCAGCGCCCATTAAAGTCGTAATTCTTGCAGCTTCTGGATACCATTGATCCCAACATATTAATATACCAATAGTGGCAAATTTTGTTTTGAAAACTTTATAGCCTAAATCGCCTGGCGTGAAATAAAATTTTTCATAATAAGCAGGGTCGTCTGGTATATGCATTTTACGGTACTTCCCTAAATAAGTACCATCCGCATCTAAAACTGCTGTGGTGTTATGGTATAAACCTTCTGCTCTTTTTTCAAATAAGGAAGCAATGATAACCACCCCTAATTCTTTCGCTAAAGCTGCAAGCGTATTGCTGGTTTCACCAGGAATGGGTTCGGCTAATTTAAAATTATCATAGGCTTCTACATCACAGAAATAAAGTGAAGTAAATAATTCTTGTAAGCAAATAATATTCGCTCCTTTTTTAGCTGCCTCTCTTACTTTTTCAATTGCTTTTGAAGTGTTGGCAGACTTAGACGCCTCGCAGCTCATTTGCACTAATCCTACTTTAACAATGGCCATAATGATAAATTATAAAAAGATAAAATAATTTCTAAGTTGTCTTTTGAATGATTGCCTCAAAACTACGAATACCTAATAACTTTTGGGTAATAAAACCTTCAGCATAATCCACCCCAATTTGATGTCCTAATTCTTTGGCTCTTCCTTTCACAAATTCTAAAAAAGAATTACCTGAAATAAAGGTTGCTGGTTCTGTTGAATTTGGATCAAAAAATTGAGAACTATGTGCCAGTATGGCTTCCATCTTCTTGTCCATGAAAGGGCTAATATCTACTACAAAATTGGGCGTTAAGTTTCTGGATTGAATATAATGAAATACTTGAGTAGGTCTCCAAGGTGCTTGCACCACTCCATTATGTGTAGTTTGAATTTTAACAAGGCCCGATAAAAATGCAGCGTCCACTATTAAATGTGAAGCGCGACCATGATCCGGATGACGATCCTCGGGTGCATTGCAAAAAATAATGGAAGGTTGGTATTTTCTAATGGTTTCAATAATGGCAAATTGATTTTCTTTATTATTCTCAAAAAAGCCATCGGACATTCCTAAATTCTCTCTTACACCAATACCCATTAATTGAGAGGCTAATTGCGCTTCCTTTAATCTTTGTGAAGCAGTACCTCTTGTTCCTAACTCTCCTTTGGTTAAATCAACGATGCCTACTTTTTTTCCTTCAGATACTGCCAATAACAAAGCGCCTGCACAACCCAACTCTACATCATCGGGGTGAGCTCCAAAAGCAAGTATATCTAGTGTTGGCATAATTGATAATTTACATTACAAAGGTAAGTACTCAAAAGTCTTTTTTGGTAAGTACTCAAAAGTCTTTTTTGACAAAAAACCCTCTCTTACTTGCGTAAGAAAGGGTTTGAATAAGTATAAAAAAGAATATTTTTTAATGATCTCTCTTTTATTGCTTCTTGGCGTAACGCTTGTTGAATTTATCAATACGACCAGCGGTGTCAACCAACATGTTTTTACCAGTGTAAAAAGGATGTGAAGTGTTAGAAATCTCCAATTTAATAACTGGATACTCTTTACCGTCTTCAAACATTACTGTTTCCTTGGTTTGTGCAGTTGATTTGCCTAAGAATTGCATACCGTTACTCATGTCCTTGAACACTACAAAACGATACGCTTCTGGATGGATACCTTCTCTCATAATTATGATTTTTAAGGATGCACGGTTTTTGCCGTGCAATTTATTTAATAGGACGCAAATTTAGCTTAAACCTAGGTTGTGGCCAAATTTTAAAGGCTTAAAGGGGCTAATACCCTTATTTCATATTGATATACTGTAAAGGAAGGCCTAGGTTGCCGGCCCTGCAAGCAGCTATAACATCTTGTAAATCATCAATTTTCTTGCCTGTAACACGTACAATATCGTCCATAATGGCCGCCTGCACCTTTAAGCCACTTTCTTTAATGAGTTTTACCACCTTTTTAGCATCTTCCTGCTTAAGGCCATTTTTCACAGAAACATCCTTTTTGAAGATTTTTCCACTGGGAAAGGCATCTTTGGAGAAATCAAAAGCCGAGGCATCTATACCTTGTTTCATGGATCTACTTAACAATACATCTACAATTTGCTGAATTTTCATTTCAGAATCCGATTCTAATTTCAACATATAATCTTTCTTATTTAAATCAATCACTACATGATTGCCTTTAAAGTCGAAACGATTCGTGATTTCTTTTTTCACAATATTGACTGCATTATCCAATGTTTGAATATCTACAGAGCTAGCAATATCAAATGACGGCATAAAAATTATTTATGGTTTAACAATAGTTTTAGGGAACCAACGTTTTGACTGAATCAAAAATACAATTCCTATAATAATCAAAAAGGTAGAAATTAGTTCTGCTTGGGTAGGTTGAAAAGGAAGTGACATATATTTATTATTCACTCTAATTTTCTCAATAAAAAACCTTTCTCCTCCTGCAAAAATTAAATAGATGCCAGTAAGTATACCTGGTTGCGTAATTTTTTTTCTAAACGACCACATGATAGCAAATAAAACAAACATGATGATGATTTCATAAAAGGTAGTGGGAAAAACAGGCACCGGCAATTCATTACAATAATTACCCTCACAACCTGGTATATGCACTCCTTGATTAATTACATTATGCGCATAGGTAGAAGACCAAGTCCAATCAGGTAACCAAGCAAAGGGCTTGGGTGCTAAATTTTCAATACCCCAATCGCCATCACCACTTACATGACATCCTATTCTTCCAGCTGCATAAGCAAATAACATGGTAGGTGCCATGGCATCTGCAAAATGTATTACTCGAATATTATGTTTTCTGATGTATACAATAACGCCAATGGTGGCTAAAATTAAACCTCCATAAAAAGTTAATCCACTAAATGAAATAAGCGATCCAATGGGATCCTTTATTAAATCGTCTATATTTTCTAAATTATGAAAAATTTTAGCGCCAATAAACCCCCATAAGGCTGCTTGTAAAACTACTTCTCCTACTCTATCATGCGGCCATACAGTAAGTACCCTGGTTTCAGGCTTAGCTAATTTTTCTTTGTTTTTTTCTCTCCATTTAATATATACCATCAAACCACCTATCAACAAACCCGCCAACATATTTCCTTCCAAGGATAAAATAAAGGCCTGCGTATTATTTAAAGCATTTTCGATGGTAAAGGCTCCAACTATCTTATAACCAAATAAATAGCCAAAAATAAAATTGGTAATTAAATCAGCGGTAGAAGCCGGCGCTCCCACAATAATCTTCTCTTCTTTAGACGTAAACTCCCCTAAGGCTTCCTTTCTTTTTAATTCAAGGTATAGGACATAACCAGAAGCCACAAAAGCAATAGCTACAAAAAAACCAAATGAATTAATAAGCTTTAATCCGTTCAATTTAACACCCACTAAGTCATCGACTAAATAATATAAATTGGGATACATAGTTTGAAATAAATAAGGTAATGCAATGTACGAAAAAAAAAGGCCACACTAGAAAGTGCGGCCGTGTTTACTAACCCATCTAAAAACAAAAAGCGTTTATCAATATTTTTGAATTAATTACAATGTTCTTGAAACACTGAAATTAAATGCTGTGCGATTACTTGAGCAGGTCGGCCTTCAATTTGGTGTCTTTCCACCATATTCACTAACTGACCATCTTTAAATAATAAAATTGCTGGAGAAGAAGGAGGATAAGGTAAGTGTAATTCTCTTACTTTATTGATCGCTTCTATATCAAATCCTGCAAAACTAGTTGTGATACGATCTGGTTTTTGAGTTGCGTTGGCTACTGCCATTAAAACACCTGGTCTACAAGCACCAGCAGCACAACCACAAACCGAATTAATCACAAGTAATGTTGTACCTTCTTGTTTAACTGCATTTTCAACTTCAGCTGCTGTTGTTAAATCTTCAAAACCATTATCAACTAATTCAGCTTTCATTGGTAATACAAACTCTTCAGGGTACATAACATCTACTATTTGAGTCAAAATTAGGTGATTTAAAAATCTCTTACAAATTTGTTTTCAAGACTTTTAGGCAGTTAATAATAAGATAATATGCCATAATTGCTTGAAAATAGAGTAAAATCGCAAAAATTAATAGATTTCGAGACTATATTCGAGACTAAATTAGAGCCTATCTTAAATAGCCCAATATCTTAAGCATAGATTTAGCTGTTTGTTCTTTAGCATATACCCAATCGACTAGCTTTCCGGTTTTAGCATCTTTTTCTACAATCACATGCTTTGGAGAGGGTATCAAGCAATGCTTAATTCCTCCATAGCCACTAATTTGATCTTGATAAGCACCTGTATGGAAAAATCCTACATATAAAGATTCATTATTCTCTTCGGCCTTGTCTTCTAATAAGTCATTTTTCAATTTAGGTAAGAATACCTCATTGATATGTTCTTCTGAATCATAATAATCATGACTATCGCAAGTAAGCCCCCCTAATACCACACGTTGGTAATCATTCTCCCATTTATTAACTGGCAACATCAAAAACTTTTCACCAATACCCCAGGTATCAGGTAAAGTGGTAATAAAAGAAGAATCAATCATATACCAACACTCTCTATCGTTTTGTTTTTTCTCTGCTAATACTTTGTAAATATGCGCCATACTCTCTCCCACTGTATAGCTTCCAAATTCAGTATAAATATTTGGCATTGGCACTTTTGCTTTTTTACATGCCTTCTTAATATTGGATACAATTTCATTAATGATGAATTGATAATCATATTCAAAACCTAATGAATGCTTAATAGGGAAACCTCCTCCAATATTAATAGAGTCTAATTCAGGACATATTTTTTTAAGCTGGCAATACAAGTTGATAATCTTGTTTAATTCAGACCAATAATAGATATCGTCTTTAATACCCTTGTTTAAAAAGATATGCAACATTTTTAATTGAAACTTATCTTCATAACCCTCAATCTCATCTACATAAAATTCAAGAATATCCTTTGCCCTAATACCTAAACGTGAAGTATAGAAAGGAAAACTAGGCTCTTCTTCTGAAGCCACTCTAATACCTAATTTAAAAGGCTCTTTGGTATTACGCTTATAAAATTGTAACTCTTCTTTATTATCTAAAACAGGTATTACATTTTTGAAACCTGTATTAATTAATTTAGAAATTCTACTCATGTATAATTTCTGCTTGTAGCCATTACAAATAATAAAAATATCTTTATTAATTTTTCTACGCTTATACAATTGGTTAATAATATCAATATCGTAAGCAAAAGAAGTTTCTAAATGTACATTGTGAGACAAGGCCTCTTCCACAATAAATGAAAAGTGTGAGCTCTTGGTGCAATAACAATAAAAGTAATCTCCCTCGTATTTATGTTTCTTAAAAGCAGCAGCAAACATTTGCTTTGCTTTTTTAATTTGCATACCTATTTTAGGCAAGTAAGTTAACTTTAAGGGAGTACCATGTTTTTCAATGATGGCTTTCAGATCCACTCCATTAAATTGTAAATAACCATTATCATCCACATCAAAACCTTCTTGGGGAAAATGAAAGGTTTGATTAACCAACGAGGTGTAGGTATTGTTCATTTTTAAACAGGGTTAGCTTGTTATTTTTAGAGAACAAAAATAGTTATTTGATCGGATATTGGAGACGGAAATTTTGGGGGGAAACAAAAAATCCCGCCTCGACAATGTCGGAGCAGGATTTTAAAAATTTTGAGAATGGAACTACTTCACCGATTGAACCAAGGCTTTGAAGCTTGCTGGCTCGTTCATGGCTAAGTCTGCTAAAACCTTACGGTTTAAATCAGATCCTTTCTTTGATAAAAGATTAATGAATTCGCTGTAAGTAAGGCCTTCTTCACGCACTGCTGCATTAATACGCGCAATCCATAAAGTACGGTACTCACGCTTTTTCAACTTGCGACCTACATAAGCATAAGTTAAACCTTTCTCTAATACGTTTTTGGCAACGGTATAAACGTTTTTACGTTTACCATAAAAGCCTTTCGCTTGTTCGAATATCTTTTTTCTTCTTGCTCTAGATGCAACGGCATTTTTTGAACGTGGCATAATTAATATTTTTTTTGAATCCTCTTAAGTTAATGATGGGATCCGGTGAATTGAATTTTGTTTAAATAAACCTTTCTTGGTTAGGGGATGACTATTTTTTAATCTATCCTTTTAATCTATCCTTTTAATCTATCCTTTTAATCTTAATAGACGAAGAACGAAGTCTTTGTTAGTTGACCCAACAAGTCCTTTTTTTCTCATCGCTCTTTTGCGCTTTGTAGATTTTTTGGTAAGAATGTGTCTTTTGAAGGCTTTTTGGAAGGTGATTTCACCGGTTCCGGTAACTTTGAAACGCTTTTTCGCGCTCGAGTTAGTTTTAACTTTTGGCATTATATAATCTTTACGATTACTCCCTACTGGCGGCGCTGCTCAGGCAGTGCACTTGTTGAGCCTTGTGGGAAATGGATGGCGAAGGTACGTGCAAATAGCGAAATGGCAAAAAAAATGAGCCATTCCATGTATTGGGATGACTCATTGTATAAATAGGTTGAAAATCAATGGTTTAACTTAAAACCGAACTCAATAAGGGAACTAAGATGTAGGCTTCTTCTTCCCGCCTGCTTTAGGTTGGAAAATAGCAAACATTCTCTTACCCTCTAATTTAGGCATACTTTCCAAAGTACCAGCCTCGGCTAATCGCTCTGCAAATTTCAATAAAAGTAGTTGACCTCTGTCCTGGAACATAATGGCACGACCTTTAAATTGAACATAGGCTTTTACCTTATTGCCGTCTTGTAAAAATTTCTCTGCGTGTTTTGCTTTAAAATCAAAATCGTGGTCATCGGTACCTGGTGTAAAACGAATCTCCTTAATCTCACTTTGTTTTGAGTTCGCTTTCATCTCCTTTTCCTTACGTTTTTTCTCGTAAAGGAATTTTTTATAATCGATGACTTTACAAACTGGGGGATCGGCTGTTGGAGAAATCTCCACTAGGTCCAAACCTTGGTCTGCAGCTATTTTCAGCGCTTCTTGAGTATTGTAAACACCCACTGTAATGTTGTCTCCAACCAATCTGATTTGTGGAACTCGAATGCGATCATTAATGCGATGCTCTGGTTCTTGTTGTCTTTGAAACCTTGGGTTAAATCTGGGTCCTCTGTTCGGTAATGCCATTAAGTAATTAAACGTTTATTAAGTTTTGTAAAGATAGTCTTTGTTATTATATTGGCGCTAATCTTTCTTTGATTTCTTCCAGTACCTGAATTAGGAATAAATCCTTGTCAAGCATACCTAAATCTCCTTTTCCTTGACGTCTTACAGACAATTTATGCTCAGCCACTTCTTTCTCTCCAATCACCAGCATATAAGGCACTTTCATGATTTCAGTATCTCTAATCTTCTTTCCAATTTTTTCATTTCTGTCATCAATTTCCACACGCACCCCTGCTTTTTTAAATGCTGCAAACACCTGCTCGGCATATGGCATAAACTTATCACTGATGGGTAAAATTTTCACTTGCAATGGTGCTAACCATACTGGGAACTTACCTGCATAATGCTCCAATAAAAATCCAATAAAACGCTCGTGTGTACCTAAAGGCGCACGATGAATAATTAATGGTGTTTCAGGTTCGTTGTCTTTATTGGTAAAGCTTAAATTGAATCTTTTTCCTTGTGCAAAATCGACTTGGTTAGTAGCTAGTGTAAATTCTCTTCCAATGATACTCCAAATTTGCACATCAATTTTTGGTCCGTAAAAAGCACCTTCGTCCTGTACTTCTACAAAAGGCGTAGCTGTTTCAATTAATACCGCACGCACCATGGCTTCAGTTTCTAACCAAAGTTCAGGTTCGTTAATATATTTCTGTCCTAATTTTTTAGGATCATGTAAACTTAAACGCATCACGTATTTATCAATTCCAAAAATTTTGAAATACTTTAAATACATTTCA
>JBAXWU010000175.1:0-1933 GCA_037128235.1 Chitinophagia bacterium
AAAATAACATTGAAACTAGGTTGCACTAGCGGATTTTTCCAGTCTAACTTGGGTAAAAAATGTCTAAAATCAGCAATATTCCCTGTTAAAAAAACATAAGTAAAAATAAAATAAAAAGGAAGTAGCACGCCCATTATAAGCACCAACCATTCTGCTAATTTAAATGGCCTTATGATAACCAGCGCAAATAAAACCACAGGTATTAATATAGCAATGGGCTCATGCAATATAATGGATATACCCACTATTAAACCAATATTAAACTCTAAGGTTTTGGGTTGGCTTTGATCGTATAAGCGTAGTAATTTTACAAGTATCCAGATGACTAAAGAATTCGCAATTAAACCAGCACTAATTACATCCCAATAAGGGAACATAGCCGTTAAAATAATATAAGTAAAGGCAGGTATATAACTTATTTGCTGAAACATTTTAAAATTACTCAGCAAAATATTTAATCGAATGGCCTGACTTAATATAATGGTATGAAATAATACTATTAATACTAATGGGGACAATGGTTGAATAAAGTGCAATAAAAAATAAGACAATAAACCATCCGACTCATTGGCAATAATTAAGGGCGGGTGCATCCAAACATGAAAATGCACTGCAACACTTAATAGCAATAAAAAAATTAAGTTAAGATCGGACCTGTCTTTGAATAAAAAAACCACCAGCTACTATTTAATTTGAATTTTAGCGAATCCAATTTTATTTTTAAACTGATAAGGCAAAATGGCTTCGTGGTCTCCTACTTGCTTCAAGCTTTTTGGCATCCACTCGTAATTTTTTTCATTCAAAATAATAGAATTACCTTTTACCAATTGACCCTCTTTAGAAAGCGTATTTACTATTAATTGATTGACTCCTTTTTGTTTCTGATGATAGACAAAGCTCATGCCTAACTCATTTTCAATACTGCCATACCCAATGAATTGGTCTACATTTTGATCGGACTGTTTTTTATCAATTGTTTTTACCCATTGTAAATTCCCTTTGATATCAAAAGACAATAAAGCAATATTATTGGCATTATATGTAACACTAGGATAACCAAAAGAAGCATAAGGATTCATCCATCTATTATACATGAATGCATTACCCCAGCCAAATCTAGCCCATGGGTAGAAGCCAAAGGGTCTGTTCCAATAGTTAAACATAAAGGGATTGTAAAAGGCCCCACCATAAAAATAATCCCATCTTGAAAACATGGTTCTATTAGAATAAGATTCTGCAGCTTCACTCACCACTACAAAACTTCCATCGGCCTGCGTACTCACTTTATCTAGATAAAACATATCAAAAGCATTTTTCAAATTTCTTCTATTGGTGACTAAGCCTCTGACCGCATCGGTGAATCGATTAGCATTAGTAAGCATTTCTTTTTTTGAATTAATATCCCATACATATGAATACAAACCTTCTATATTTCCTTTTTGAGTAGTTGCATAATAAGAATTCAAAATAACATGCCCCGATTTATTATCAATCTTTACTCTTATATCATCTAATAATAAACTGTTATTTAAAATAGGCGACTCCACCACTTCGGCACCAGTTGCCGATAAGTACAATAAGCTTACTGCAGGTGCCATACCTGTCTGTTTTAAATTTCTTAAACAAAATAAATTACCATTATTATCTAACGCGAAATCAGATAAACTAGATTTTTTATTCGTTGAATTGATACTAATTTCAGCATCATTACTATTTTCAATATTTTTATTTAAGGTAATGGCTCTTACTTTAATTGAATTAGCATTCGTAGTGTTTACACTAAAAATGACCATTTTTTGACGGTCCTCGCTTTCTAATAAATTAAAAACTTTCACACCCGTGCCTGGTTTTATTTTATCTGCAGAATCAACAATTCTTGGACTACCCACAAGTAAGCCATCAGTATTCAATTCAGCCACCGCAGCATACACAG
>JBAXWU010000176.1:0-1931 GCA_037128235.1 Chitinophagia bacterium
AGGGCTTTGTTGCATGAATCGGTTTTAGCATATTTTATGCCTTAAAAAATAGAACTTGAATCTTGGAGTGAGTAAGAATAAATTTTTGTGTTGCTAGTTTAACCTCATACTCATAAAGCAAAAATGCCAAATAAACTTAAAGATCCATACCGTCATAAATTTCAGAAAAGAAAATATAAAACTACCAATTCAAGAGAGTACGATCAGTCTTTAAAGAATCGTGGTAGCCTTACGATATGGATTTCAGAAGATGGTATTAATCAGTGGAATATAGATCCTTCCATTAAAAAGAAGCGTGGTGGTCAGACTATATATTCTGACTTTGCTATTGAGACGTGCGTTGTTTTAGGAATGGTCTACAAGCAACGACTACGCCAGACTGAAGGTTTTGTTGAGTCAATTATTAAGCTTATGAATGTTAATCTAGAAGTTCCAGATTTTACTACTATTTCCAGAAGATCAAAATATATTAAGATTCCATCATGCGTAAAACGCGGTAATGAAGCGGTTATAGTTGCTATTGATAGCACTGGTGTTAAAATCTATGGAGAGCAGGAGTGGCAAAAAGAAAAGTATAAATCTACCAAAACAAGAAAATCTTGGAGAAAGTTACATTTAGCAATAGATGAAGATGGTAGCGTACTGAGCTCAGCCTTAACTCTTCATGATGTAGGCGACTCTTCAATGGTTCCAGAGCTTTTGGATCAAATTGAAGATCCCATAGATACAATATTAGCTGACGGGGCTTATGATCAGCCATCTACCTATGAAGCAATGAGTAATCATCAAGAGAAATTTGGTAATGGTTTGATAATAAAAGCTTCTATACCTCCTAATCTTGGATTTAGGGCAGAAATGCCAATAGATTCTAAGTTAAGAGTTGATAATATTAGAATTCTTGAGAAAGGAAGGCAGAAGTGGCAAAAATACTCAGCATACGGCAGACGTGCCAAAGTAGAAAATACAATGTTTAGATACAAAACTATTATAGGGAATAAACTAAAATCTAGATCTTTTTTGAACCAAAAAACCGAATGTAAAGTTGCTGTTAATATTTTGAATATTATGACACAACTTGGTATGCCTTGTTCTAAAAAATGCGCCTAATTTTCAGAAAAATAAAGCATTTCGTCTGATTTTTGATTCATGCAACAAAGCCTAATACTGAGTCCCGTCTACATTTAGTAAATATTTACCAGGCAATGTTTGATATCGCTCTAAATGTTTACCTCTTTGCAATTTACTAAACAACTCTTTAAATATTGGCCTGAATGCTGTTTCTGTTTCTACTTCATCTATTACATATCCTCATCCCCTGATCCGTAGGAAGATCCTTTACTGTAAACATACTGCGCAGATTATTACGTTGTTCTCTCCTTTCCATATTTCTTTGAAACTCCATCAAAGAGTCAGATTGAAAATACATACATGCCAAACCTGATAACATAACATCTACTAAGCTATTACTGTTATTGGCGGCTCTAGTATCTTTGATTTTTGCTAGATTATCTGCAATCATACTTCTAATTGCTGTAAAACTTAGATGTTTTTTAAAGTGCATTGCTCTGTACCAATATTAATTATTACTATTGATATTACTTTAAAAAAATTATACACTTTTTGCTACAATTATTGTTACTTCTCTACGAAAAACTATTTTACTGTTGTACCAAAAACGAGCCTCCTATACCATATTTGGAATTGCTGTACTTTATGCATCTTATATTGCCTAATAGCGTGATATCTGTTTTGCGTAATTTACAACACCCATCTTTAACTATTGCTTTTTCCTCATTTTGAGCTAATTAATTGGTGTGAATTTAACCTATAGCACCGCAAGGATAATATGAAAATTAAAGTAGCTAATCCGATCGTAGAGATTGATGGTGATGAGATGACCAGAATAATCTGGGACAATATCAAAACCAAAC
>JBAXWU010000177.1:0-1889 GCA_037128235.1 Chitinophagia bacterium
TCGTATAAAGACAAATTAACCAAAGAGGAATCAAATATGATGTTAATGAATATTAATAAATCATTAGCAGAAGGCGGCATAGGCATTGGTATTCCCATTGGCTATCTTCCAAAAACAAACCCTGAAGAATTATATGCAGTATATAAGTACGCTGGTGAAAAGCAAGTTTTGTTATTCTCACATTTAAGAGAACCCAATATGCTTTCATTTCAAGAAGCCATTGCCAATGCTAGCTTAACAGGGGCGCCACTTCATATAGTACATATAAATAGTATGGCTTTAGGTCATATTCAAATGGCATTAGACATGATAGAGGCTGCTAAAAAAAGAGGCGTAAATATCTCCACTGAAATGTATCCCTATACCGCAGGATCAACCTTAATACAATCTGCCATATTTAATGAGGGCTGGCAAGAAAGGCTTGATATGTCTTACAACGATTTACAATGGGTATTAACAGGTGAAAGACTCACTAAAGAAACATTCGATAAATATAGACAAACCGGTGGTGCGGTTATAATACATAATATGCAACCCGAGTGGTTAAAAATAGGAATGGAAAACCCAACGGTAATGATTGCATCAGATGGTATGCCTTATAGTGCCTTAGCGCATCCAAGAACTGCGGGTACATTTTCAAGAGTCTTAGGAAAATATGTAAGAGAAGATAAGGTGATAGATTTAAATACTGCCATCGCCAAAATGACATTGCTTCCTGCTAAAAGATTAGAATCTATTGCACCATCGATGCGTCAAAAAGGAAGAATACAAGTGGGTGCCGATGCTGATATCACCATATTTAATGCAGCTAAAATAATTGATAAGGCTAGCTTTGAAAAAGGATTAGCCTTTTCTGAAGGTGTAGAATTTGTAATAGTGAACGGAACCCTGGTTTTAAAAAATGGCAAAACAGTAACAGGTGTTTTTCCTGGCAAGGGCGTAGTAGGAAGATTTAAAAAATAAATTATTGTTTTTTCATAGGCTGAAACCCAGACTTTGCTAAGTCTTCAAATAGTTTTTTTACTTTTTCAATACCACTACTATCATTGATATCATAATAGTAATAAACCTCTTCATCCACTTTATGAATAGCGTTTTCTTGAATAGCGCCTTGTGATTTATATTCTGCAATCACCCAATCTGCCACAATCTTATAACTTAGTTTATCATTCTCTGCAAACTTGTAGGCTCTGTTTAATCTAAAGTGAGGCGCTGTAGTATTCATTTTAGTTTCTGGGAAACCAGATAGCATTGAAAATTCATTATCCTTCATACCGTTCATCTTGGTACTTCCTGCAATAATAATAGGTTTATTAGGGCCCTTGAAACGCTTTACTGCTCTAAGTCCCATTAAAACAGCTGTTTTATGATGACCATGTTGTCCTGCTTCAGGTAGTAGTGTAAAAACAAAATCATAATCTCGCTGGGCAAGTAAAATATCTAATCTCTTTTCTACATACGGTATATCCCAATTTTTTCCAGAAATATATGGTTCTATATTAGTGGAATAATAATCATCGGGCTGCTCCATGAAATAAATATTTCGAATGCCCATAATTTTAGCAGCATTAATAATTTCTTGCTTTCTAATCATGGGCAAATGCGTTCTTGCCACAATAGAATCGGTAATTGGTAAATCAAAATACATGGCACCTAATTGAGAATCGGCAAAGCCACCACCGCCATCGGTCATTACAGCCATATCCACCGTGCCTTTTAATTCTTTGGTTATTTTAAAAAGTGAAACGGAAAAAGTAGTTTCATCATCGGGGTGTGCCGTAATCACTAAAATTTTAGGACCCTGTGCTGCAGCTATTAAACTGCTCATAGAAAAAAACAAGAAGAGTGCTAGCTTATTCATAAGTAAGTATTTAATGAACCCATTTAAG
>JBAXWU010000178.1:0-1849 GCA_037128235.1 Chitinophagia bacterium
TTAATGATTTAACCCTACGTGCTAGTTATGGCCAAACGGGTAATCAAGGTATTGGCTCTTATGCCTCTTTATCTAAATTAGCGGTATATAATTATGCATTTAATGGATCTGTTCAAACAGGTTTAGCCGATGATGTATTTGCTGGTCCGGCTAATCCAGAGCTTAAATGGGAAACAACAAATGCCTATAATGCAGGTATTGACCTTGGTTTAATGCAAGGAAAATTCAATGTACATATAGATGCATATTTAAAGCGCACAAATGATTTATTACAATTTATTACAACACCTGCTTCTACTGGATTTCAAAGACAATTAAGGAATTCTGGTTCTGTAGAAAATAAAGGAATTGAAATTGCTTTAGATGCCGCTATTGTAAATAAAAAAGATTTCCAATGGAAGTCTAGTTTTAATATTTCATTTAATAGAAATAAAATTATTTCTTTAGGTGGTGATATTAAAGAGCAGTTTGCAAGTAATATTTCTACACGTGATGCGCCGTTCATTCAACGCGCGAATTTGCCAATAGGTGCATTATATGGATATGTTGAAGATGGATATTTTGATAATGAAGCAGAAGTTCGTGGGTCACTTGTGTATAACAACCAACCACTAAATATTATCCGTAGAATGATAGGAGAAATTAAGTATAAAAACTTCGACAACGATCCTACTTCTATTTCAGTTACAGACAGAGTTGTAATAGGAGATGTTAATCCAGATTATACATTTGGTTTTACTAATAATTTCAAATACAAAAATTTCGACATCAGTATTTTCATTAACGGAGTTCAAGGAAATGATATTGTTAATATGAATACTGTTTGGAATGCGAATATTGGTACTTCAAAAAATGTACTACTCTCTATGTTACAAGGTGCATGGAAAGAAGGAGCAGACAATACTAATGCCACTGCACCTAAGCCAATTAGACAGTTTTGGAGAACACTTCCTTTTACAAGAAGATTTATTGAAGACGGAAGTTTTGTGAGAATTAAAAATGTAAATATTGGGTATACGCTACCAACAAAAGTTGTGCGAAATATAAATTCAATTAGAGTTTCACTTGGCGTAAACAATCTGTACACATTTACAAATTATTCAGGGTATGATCCTGAGATTAATAGTTATGGCGATAACCCTGCTTTATTTGGCGTTGATTTAGGTGGGTTTCCTAATTCAAGAACTTATAATGTATCCATTAAGTGTAACTTTTAATTTATTCTAAAACTCAAATTATTATGAAAATAAATAAATCAATTATCTGGAAATTCATTCTGCCAGTAATACTGTTTTCAACTTTTTCTTGTAACAAAGTACTAGAAGAAAAACCGCTTTCATTTTTATCTCCCGAAAACTTTTATAAAAATGAAGCAGATGCAAAAGCTGCAATAAATGCTGTTTATGGTGCGCTATTTACTTATGATTTGTACTTGCAACCCATGTGGAATTTAGTAATGTTAGACGACGATCATGTTTCAGGTGCCGATTGGTATTTAGGAACAGCCGGCGCAGGAAATCCACAAGGGTATTGGGGTGTAGACGGTCCTTGGGTTGGCTGTTACACAGTAATATCTCGTGCAAATACGGTTTTAGAAAATGTTGAAAAAATAAATACAAATATTGACCCAATTATTAAAACAAGAATTTTAGGGGAAGCCTATTTCTTTAGAGCTTGGGCATATTTTCAACTAGTACAACTTTATGGGGGCGTTCCAATTAGGTTAAAATCTCTTTCTTTAGATCCAACCGCTAGTATGCCTAGGGCAACAGTACAGGCAGTGTATAAACAAATAATTGCAGATTTTAAAAGTGCACTCTCTTAAGTAAGCAGTGACCTTCTAAATTTG
>JBAXWU010000179.1:0-1821 GCA_037128235.1 Chitinophagia bacterium
TTAGAATACAATTCGACGATTAGTTGCTCCTTAATGTTTTCAGGAACCGCTTCACGCTCTGGCATGGTGATAAAAGTACCTGTGTTGGTAGTTTCATTCCAATCTACCCAGCTGAACTTAGTATTCTTACCACGTTGCTTGGCAACGATAGAAGTATTGTGTGCACTCTTTGGACGGTATGCAACCACATCACCTGGACGACATGTATAAGAAGGCACATTTGTCACAGCACCATTTACAGTGATATGCTTATGTGCTACTAACTGACGTGCTTCTGGACGACTAGCTGTAAGTCCCATTCTATAAATGGTATTGTCTAAACGAGATTCTAATAATTTAATTAAGTTTTCACCTGTAACGCCTTTGATACGTGAAGCTTCCTCAAATGTTTTGCGGAATTGACGCTCTAATACACCATAAGTGTATTTGGCTTTTTGTTTTTCTCTTAATTGTAAAGCGTACTCACCTAATTGCTTGCGCTTACGTTGTGCGCCATGCTGACCGGGAGGGTTGCTGTTTTTGCCTAACCATTTTGCGTTTCCTAAGATAGGTTCGCCGAAAATGCGACAAATTTTGGTTTTGGGTCCTGTGTAACGTGCCATAATACTTGTTTGTGATTTTTTAGTGTCGATGTATCATCGGTAAAAATCTAAAATGAATGATACACCCTTGTTTGTTATATAAAAATTAAACTCTTCTTTTAAACTCTTCTTTGTTTTGGAGGACGACATCCATTGTGTGGCATTGGAGTTACGTCGCGAATAGAAGTGACTTCAATGCCTGATTGTGAAATAGAACGAATAGCTCCTTCACGACCAGAACCCGGACCTTTCACAAATACTTCTACTCTTTTAACACCAGCGTCTGATGCTACTTTCGCTGCATCTGCTGCTGCCATTTGAGCTGCATAGGGAGTGTTCTTCTTAGAACCTCTGAATCCCATTTTACCAGCACTGCTCCAGCTGATCACTTGACCTGCCTTATTAGTGAAAGCAATAATTAAATTGTTAAATGTTGCACTGATACGAACTTCTCCAGATGCATCAATTTTTACGACTCTTTTCTTAGAAGCCGCTTTTGCACTGTTTTGTGCTTTGATTGGTTTTGCCATTTTTTTTGAGGTGTGTTTTTATTACTTGTTGTTACTTGTAATAGAAACGGGTTTTTAATTTAAATCTCCTCTACTGTATTAAGTAGGATCCGATTTTTATGAAGAACTAAAATTATTTCTTAGCTACTTTCTTCTTACCAGCAACTGTCTTACGCTTACCCTTACGAGTACGTGAGTTAGTCTTAGTACGTTGACCACGAACAGGTAAACCTTTTCTGTGACGTAAACCACGGTAACAAGCAATATCTAATAAACGCTTAATACTCATAGACACTTCACTACGTAAAGCACCTTCTACTTTAAATTCAGCATTGATGATATTACGAATAGCAGTTTGCTCATCGTCATTCCACTCATTTACTTTTTTATCGTAACTGATGTTTGCTTTGTCTAAGATATACTGAGCTGTAGAATGTCCAATACCGAAGATGTACTGTAGTCCTATCTCTCCTCTTTTGTTTTTTGGTAAGTCTATACCGGCAATACGAGCCATATTTTAAAACTGGTTTTTTGTTATTGTTGTTGTGGTTGGATTATCCTTGTCTTTGCTTAAAGCGAGGATTCTTTTTGTTGATAACGTATAATTTACCTTTACGCTTCACGATCTTGCAATCGGCACTACGCTTTTTAATGGATGCTCTAACTTTCATCTTTTTATTTTTAAATATTTATTTCCTAGTTATTTTAATCTATTATTTGATCTATTTTTT
>JBAXWU010000180.1:0-1818 GCA_037128235.1 Chitinophagia bacterium
GGTAAAACTTTATTTATATCAAGCAGTTTACCTTCAGTTAAAGAAGGCTCTTCCTTTATTTTTAAAGTGGCAAGTGAAGGGGGCAGTCCTATGAGACTTACTGCCAACACCCCTTCTTACTGGCATGGCGTTTCACCCAATGGTAAAACCATTGTCTATTGTGCGGAGCGTGGTGGCAATTATGATGTGTATGCCATGAGTACTGAGGGCGGTGCGGAAACAAGATTAACTGAAACAGAAGGTTTGGATGATGGTCCTGAATATAGTCCTGATGGAAAATATATTTATATGAATTCTTATAGAACAGGCAAGATGCAAATTTGGAGAATGCATCCCGATGGATCAAAACCAGAGCAAGTGACTTTTGATAATTATTCTAATTGGTTTGCCCATATTAGTCCTAATAGTAAGCAAGCCACTATTATAAGTTATATGGAAGACCAAGGGCAGAAGCATCCCTTTGGTATGCAAGTGAAATTAAGACTGGTTAACCTAGAAGATAAAACCATCAAGGATTTAACAGAACCATTCTTTGGAGGTCAGGGTACAATCAATGTTCCTTCATGGTCGCCCGATGGAAAGAAGTTTGCTTTTGTTAGATACGAATTAGAAGACAAAAAATAACTACACTATTCTCATTCCAATTGGATCCCACAAAATAGGTTTATTTTGTTGTGCACTTAAATTACAAGCAATGGCAGGTGCTGCAGCTCTTAAACCAAATGAGGCATCTTCATAAATTTTACTTCCAGTTCTTATAGCATTGAAAAATACTATCATGTGGTCTAATCTATCATCGTAATTATTAGGCGCTACAAATTTAGTTTCTTTGCCTAAGTCATAGCCTCCATTTGTATCATTGCCATATTCAGATTGATACCACTTTTTAAATTCTTCTTTTTGTTTATTCGAAAAACTTTCAAAAGAATCATAACCTCCATAACCAGGAGCGGCGCGTCTTTTCAAGGTTTTCACCACTAAGCCATTCCCAAAGGATTCTATCACGCCCTCGGTTCCAATTAATTTTATACCAAAAGGGCCCTTGCCTTCTCCATCGGTTAAGTTTACTCTTGTTACTACATGAAATGCATTATGTTTCTCAGTGGTTTTATAATTCATCACTGCATTTATAATATCAAATGAGTCTCTGCCATCTTTCCATAATTTTAAATCGGCAATACTCATAATTTTTTCAGGACCCACCGCACCCGTTACTGTATGTATACCCGTTAATAAATGCACAATTAAATCTCCTGCAGCACCTGTTCCATAAGCACCATAATTACGCCATCTGAAAAAGCGCTTTGCTTCAAAAGGTACTTTAGGGGCATTACCTAAGAAGGTATCAAAGTCAATGGTTTCAGGGGAGGCGTCTGTTGGAATAGAATAAGCCCAAGCACCTCTTGCATCGGAGCGGTCACAAAACGATTCTATCATCGTTAATTCACCAATAGTGCCTGCGGCCAATAACCTTTTAGCTTCTAATATACCTACTGAACTTGCCATTTGGCTTCCCACTTGAAATACTTTACCCGTTTCTTTTTGTGCATTAATTACGCCCCAGCCTTGTTCAATTTTTTGAACCATTGGTTTTTCACAATACACATGTTTGCCAGCACGCATCGCATCAATTGAAATTTTTTGATGCCAATGATCAGGGGTACAAATTAAAACCGCATCTACATCTTTACGTGCTAATAATTCTCTATAGTCTTGCGTGGTGAATAAGTTATTACCCCAGGTTTCTTTAGCGCCCTCTAAGCGGCCTTTGTATAGGTCACAAACAGCTACTATTTCTACGCCTGGTACTTTTAATGC
>JBAXWU010000181.1:0-1805 GCA_037128235.1 Chitinophagia bacterium
TATCCAAACTTTCTTGGGATTTAAAGTTTGTTCTTTCTTCGGGTTTTCAGCTTGATTTTCCTTCGGATTTTCAGTTTGGTTTTTCATTTATTATTATTGTAATATTAGAAAATAATGTAAATATATGTTTAAAAAAAATTAAAAAAATGATCACTAAATAATAGGAATTGGGGGAAATCCCCCAAGCCCCCTATTTTAAGTATTTTAGACATAGAAACAAAGAATGTTTTATTTAAGATTAAACATATCCAGTTGCGTTTTATTGTCTTTAAGTTTTTTAAGTTGTTTATCTCTATTTAGGGTATTTCCTCGCCAAGCTGCCTGAGGATTTATAAAGTAATCTATTCTTCTATTATCGGTAGGATGAATATGCTTTATTATGATGTTATCTTCTGTTAATTGTTTTGTAGCTCTCTTAACACTCATCTCTGAAATATTCAAATTCTCTGATATAGTTTTTACATCAATACTAATAAAATTTTCATAAATAGATAAACCAAAAAAATGCATTAATACCCTAAATGTATTTGCACTATAATTCTTTCTTTTAGATAATTCATTAGCAAAATTTTGTAAAACAAATATACTATCTGGCATTTTTCCTCTTTGCCCTTTGTATATTGTTGTTACATCAAATTTTAATATATTATCTCTTCCTACTTCCTCAATTCCTTGACTAATATATTCGCCAATTTCCTTAATTTTTTGACTTTTTTCTAGATTTTTCATTAAAAATAGGTAAAAAACTGCGTATACATAGGTAACAAATCTGTTACCTATTTAAGTTTAAAAAAGGGGTTTCTTCTGTACTCTGCATTTATTCAAGTTCTTTCAATAATTCGTAGATTTCTTTTCTAAAGGCTTTTCTATCGCCCATATCTTCAAATCTATTTTGAATTAATATAGTTAACTGATTTTTTACATCCATCAAATCAGCATTTTGCTTTCTCTTAATGTCTATATATATTAAATTATTAAACCCGTCTATAAGCTCTTGCAAAGTATAATAATAGCCACTCATAGCTTTAATATGAACCCTTAAAACTCCATCACCATTATCAAGTATAGGGTTATTATAAATTCCACTATTAGTTAAAAATTCATTTAATGATTCACTTTCAGGTACTACAATATCCCAATCCTTAAAACCATTTAAAAAGTTAAGTATTTCTGGAGGCACCTCACCCCCTTGCTCCATACTTTTTACATTGCGTACTGATTGATTATTAGAGTATATCTTACGTAATAGGAAATCATTAAGACTAATACCTAATTCAATGCTTTCATTTAAAAAATTAACGTAATCCTGAACAGGAACCCTTGCCGAAATTGTCTTACTATTAATCTGGCTAGGATATTGCTTTTTTTCTACTATTTCCATATAATTTACCTATTTTCTACAAATATAAGATAATTTGTTTTGCAGTTGTAAACAAATGTACTATATTTGCTTTACGTTACTGAAATGGAAGTAGAAGCAGAAGTGCATTCTATCAGAGATAAGTTCGTAAACGGAGAATGTAAGCCCCTAGAAATAGGGGTTTCTCTCTTTTATAGACATAAACATTCTTTGTTTTTATGTCTTATTACTTTGGGGGTTTGGGGGCAAAGCCCCCATCTCAAATAGAAACAGCCATTATACTTTTGGGAAGAATTACGAAAGTGAGAATGTTGGTGTTGAATATGAACGAGCTTCATCCGTACCCGCATATGATCCATTATTTACATCTAAAAGTTTTAACTCCGGTTTTATCCAAACTTTCTTGGGATTTAAAGTTTGTTCTTTCTTCGGGTTTTCAGCTTGA
>JBAXWU010000182.1:0-1799 GCA_037128235.1 Chitinophagia bacterium
GGATCGTAACTTACTTTCTTTAATTGTGGTGTCATGGTAATTACAGTAGAGTTTCCCAATAAAAGAGTATAACCATCTGGGGCTGCAGAAGCTACATACTGGGAGCCAATTGCAGCTGCCGCTCCGGGCTTATTCTCTATTACTACTGCTTGATTTAAAGCTTTACTTAATTCATTAGACACCATACGAGCCATACGATCACTACTTCCCCCCGGAGGAAATGGCACGATTAATCGTATTGGCTTTATTGGCCACTCCTGAGCATAAACGGAAGATAGGGCTATTACAAAACTTCCAAACACAAATAAGAATACACGCATAAAAATTGCTACTTTTCTTATCATTAGTCCCATTTACCTCAAATTAATTTTAAGCAGGAACAACAAGCCCATCACGCATAGTCATCCCTTTAGGTAAAAAACCTTCACGCCGACTCCAACCGGTAGCTTTATCAAATTCAATTTGACGATCATCTAAACTACGAATGGCCTCTAACTTTAGCCAAAGCCTAAGCATATGACGATGCTTACTGGGATCAGAGTGATCTTTATATTCGGTCCGAGAATGAAGGACTAGATAATTATTACAAAATTGAATATCGCCTGGCTCAAGCATCATTGAAAAAACATTGTCTGAATTCGCAGCGGCTGCATCAAAATGATTTAATGCATCGAGCTCTTCTTGCGAAAAAGCAATCCCCGTCTTAATTCGGGCTGTCTTAATTGCCTGACGCACATAAGCTACGCTAAGTTGTCCATTTGTAATTGAAAATACAGGGCGCCTGTCGCTGATCTCTTCTTGAAAAGGGGCAGCTTCACCTCGACGATCATATTGAAACCCAGCAAATAAAATTGGTAAAGATTCTGGGTGAGTTTCTAATATAGTATTAAAAATAGAGTGGGCACAAGCGACAGATGAAAGACCACCCTCTTGAGCTTTACGTAAGCACATTAAACCAACTAAGTCGCTTGAGTCAGTATGGTAATTTAATTTATGGTTGGTTTGATAGCCTCGTACATTCATCTTTTCATACTCTAGGCCTTGATCAAAAACATGTCCCAAGCGGTGTCCCATGGAATTTTGTGATACTGGTAAACCCATGCAAGTCCCCATTCCCCAAAACAACATTCCTGCTAGCTCATCCGAATACTTATCAACAGGAAAGCCTCTAATTACACCAAAACCCAAACCCCTCTTTAAATTAGTCTCAGTAAAGTTATTTAAAAAATATTTTAACTTTTTAAACTGAAAATCTTCTGCGCTAATTGTGTCAATAGTCTCGCCTTTAGCTAGAAGATTTTTGGCAACAAAATCAATATCTATGAGATCTTCAGGTGTTAAGTAATGTATTAAATCTTTATGGTTTTCAATTTCCTCAGATTTCCAAGCCTCAGGAATTAAAAACTTTTGCCTTGGAACAAGTGCCTGCTTTTCCATTTTGCCTCCTGAACTATTTAATAGTTTTTTATTCTCAGAATAAATCTTACTACTTTTTTCATAAAAATTACTATAAATTAGTTTAATTAACTAAAAGATTAATAGGCTGCAACCGTTACTTTAAGTAACACTCAAAAAAATACCAACCCTAGAGTTGGTATCGTGATTCATGGTGGGCCCACCAGGACTTGAACCTGGGACCAAAGGATTATGCTTACCACTACAGTTTTCACTGCCTGTTTCCAGTTTGTAGTCTGGACTGTCTCTTGTCTTTACGACCTACCCGTACAGTCTCTACACCTTCTAAGCATTACTGCCTAGCTTGGCTCGGGATTACCACGCTGTTACACAGAGGCTTCCCC
>JBAXWU010000183.1:0-1767 GCA_037128235.1 Chitinophagia bacterium
TTATCATAAGTACCAAACCACCACTCTTCTTCTGCTACTTGTACATCTGTTTCAATGGCGCCATTCGATTTTAAGAAGGCTATTAAATCATCTGTATTTGTTTTATCGTTACACTCAATCACCATTACAAATAAATCGTCGGTAGCACGCTTATGAAAATGATGTTTCTTCACACCAGGTGCTAATTGACATAACCAACAAAAAGTCATTACCATTCCAACGGCTGCAAACAAAACGGTTAACTCAAATATAATAGGTACCCAGGCTGGTAAAGCGAAATGGGGTTTACCACCAATGTTTAAAGGCCAGTCTTTGGTGAAAATCCAACTAATGGCACTTACAGCTGTAGCTGTACCGGTGATACCGTAAATAAATCCAGCAGTGTGTAAGCTTGTTTCGCGCATACCTAATGCGTGGTCTAAACCATGCACGGCAAAGGGTGTGTATACGTCCTTGATTTTATAACCAGCAGTACGCACTTGCTTTACCGCAGGGAATAAAACTTTTTCTTCATCAAAACAGCCAACTACAAATTTCTTTTGTGCCATAATTTTTTCTTAATCGATATTATAATTAATGTGCATGCGCATTATCGTGCACAAATGAATCCAAGGGTTGTGCTTCCAATTTTTCAAAAGCAGGTTTGAAAGATTCTCCACTTCTTTTCAATACATATTTAATTTCTGCTACCGCAATAACAGGGAAATATTTAGCGAATAAGAAGAAGCAAGTAAAGAATAAACCAAAGGTTCCTAAGTAGAAACCTACTTCCCAAATAGAAGGGCTATAGTAAACAGACCAGCTAGAAGGTAAATAGTCACGGTATAAAGAAGTAACAATAATTACAAAACGCTCAAACCACATACCAATATTTACAATGATGCTCATGAAAAAAGTAACAAATACATTTCTTCTCATTTTTCTTGACCAGAAAATTTGTGGAGACAATACGTTACAGGTCATCATACCCCAATAACTCCAACCATAAGGGCTAAATAAATAAGCACGAGAATACCAGAAAGTATATCCTTCATATTTATTTTGAGAATACCAACCCATAAATAATTCTGTTAAGTAAGCAATACCTACAATAGATCCTGTAAGTACAATTACTTTATTCATTAAGTCAATGTGTCCAATAGTGATATAGTCGGTTAATCCGAAAACTTTACGTACTACAATTAATAAAGATTGTACCATCGCAAAGCCAGAGAAAATGGCACCTGCTACGAAGTAAGGAGGGAAGATAGTGGTATGCCAACCAGGTATTACTGAAGTGGCGAAGTCAAAAGATACAATAGTATGTACCGATAGTACTAAGGGAGTACTTAAACCCGCCAACACTAAAGATAAACTCTCGTGACGTTGCCAATGTTTAGTGGACCCTGTCCAACCAAAAGAAGCAATACCGTATAATTTTTGTCTAAGTTTAGTAAAAGCACGATCACGCACAGTGGCTAGATCGGGTAATAAACCAGAGTACCAGAATAATAAGGAAACAGTGAAATAAGTTGAGATGGCAAATACGTCCCATAATAAAGGTGAGTTAAAGTTCACCCATAATGGACCACGTGAGTTAGGATAAGGCATAATGAAAAACGCTAACCAAACACGACCCATGTGAAAGATAGGGAATTGACCAGCACACATAACAGCAAAAATAGTCATGGCCTCTGCAGCACGGTTCACCCCTGTTCTCCAACCTTGACGGAATAATAATAATACAGCAGAAATTAAAGTACCTGCGTGACCAATACCTACCCACCA
>JBAXWU010000019.1:0-22058 GCA_037128235.1 Chitinophagia bacterium
AAATTGAATTAGTGGGTGAAAATACGGCTGCCTTATTTATGGATGAAAAAGAAATATTACAAATCATTCATGAGCAAGGTGTCAAAGAAGGAGTACCTATTGGAGTAGTGAATTTAAATACACTTGAAAAATATTTACAAACTATTCGTTGGGTAAAACATGTAGAATTATTTTTAGACAATGCGCAATCCTTACAAGTTAAAATTGAACAGCGTATTCCCATTGCGCGCATATTTACAGCCTCTGGTAATTCTTTTTATATTGACAAAGAAGGTTTACAATTACCACTGAAACAGCTTACTGTACTACGTTTACCAGTTTTTACTAATTTCCCATCAGATCAGCAAAAACTATCTAAGCCCGATAGCCTACTCTTAAATGATATTTTACATTTCACCAAAGCAGTACAAAACGATACGTTTTTTATGGCACAAACAGCACAAGTAAATATTGCAGTCAATGGCGATTTTGAATTGGTGCCAACTGTTGGAGATCATCTGGTTTTAATTGGTTCTGCAGAAAATATAGAAGATAAATTAAATAGGCTCTATACTTTTTATAAAAAAGTGTGGGTGCAAAGTGGATTGAACGCTTATCAAGTAATTGATTGTCGATTTGATAATCAAATTGTAGCACTCAAAAAAGGCATGCAACCTATACAGTTTTTGGCAAGTGATTTACCCATCAAGGACACAGTAGCTGCTCAAGCTGTAAAAGCAGATACGGTTAAAACTACTGTTAAAATCTCTGTCACTACTACTAATCCGGCTACACTAAATACCCCTAAAATTACCCCGGTGATTACCCCTAAAATAGCTCCATTGGCTAGTCCAAAAATAGCCACAACAAATGGTTCAAAAACAGCAGTCAAAACCCCCTCTACAACAGCTGTAAAACAAGCTCCTAAAAAAGCCCCCAAAAATCTAGCTAAAACAAGTACAAAAACAAACAATAAATCGAAAGCAAAATCGTTAATAAAAGTGAAGCCGTCTGCCAAGGCGTTAATGCCCCAAAAGAAGGCTTCCACAACAAACAACTAAAAAACAACAAAATGAGTCAGCACGAATCACCCATTATCGTAGGTCTTGATATTGGAACCACAAAAATCGCTGCCATCGCAGGAAGAAAGAATGAGTTCGGTAAGTTAGAAATCTTAGGATTTGGGCGTGCCAACAGTAATGGTGTTCAACATGGTCAGGTTTTGAATATTGATCAAACCATTAAAGCCATTCAACAAGCACTTCAAAATTGTCATTTAAGCAATCCCGATTTAGAAATCAACGAAGTATATGTGGGTATTGCAGGTCATCATATCAAAAGTTTACAAACCAGAGGAGATCAAGTGCGTCAAGATGCCGAGAACGAAATCCAAGCTTGGGAAATTGAGCAATTAATTAACAATCAAAGAAAAACATTTATTCCTGCAGGAGATCAAATCATTGATGTGATTCCACAAGAATTTCATGTAGACAATAACCAAAACATCAAAGACCCAGTAGGCGTAAATGGTGTGAAAGTAGGCGCTAACTTTTTAATCTTAACTGGAGATAGAAACGCGATTAGAAATATTAATCGTTCTGTTGAAAGAAGTGGTTTAATCACCAAAGATTTAGTCTTACAACCTTTAGCTTCTGCAAGTGCGGTGATGAGTGATGTAGATATGGAAGCAGGTGTGGCTATTTTAGATATTGGTGGTGGAACCAGTGACTTAGCTGTATTCTATGAAGGTGTATTAAAACATACAGCAGTGATTCCTTTCGGTGGTGAAAATATTACCAATGATATTAGAATGGGATTGGGCGTATTGAAAAGTCAAGCTGAAGCCATGAAGGTTCAGTTTGGAAGTGCTTTAGCCGATGAAGCAAAAGCCAATGCCTATGTAACTATCCCAGGTTTGAAAGGAATGCCCGCTAAAGAAATAAGTGTTAAAAGTTTAGCAGGTATTATTCAAGCAAGAATGAGTGAGATACTTGATTTCGTTACTTATCATTTAAAGCAAGTAGGAATGGATAGCCGCATGTTAAATGGAGGTGTGATTTTAACAGGGGGTGGTTCTCAATTGAAACATTTAATTCAATTAACTGAATATATTACTGGTTTGAATGCAAGAATTGGACTTCCAAACGAGCATTTAGCGCCTAATCATATTGAAGAATTAAAAAAGCCAATGTATTCAACTTGTATTGGTTTAATCTTAAAAGGATATAACGATTACGAGCAAAATTATAAAGTATTTACAGAAACATTTAAGAAGGTAGAAGTACCTAAGTCTTTAACTGTAAATAATTCAGGATCTGCTAACGGATTAACTAGCCAAAGAGTAGAACCAAAGCCAGTTGCCACTACTTTAACAGCAGAACAAATCGAGAAAAGAAAGAGCAAATTCTGGGATCGATTCAAGAACAATCTCATTGAAATATTCAGTGAGGAAGATGACAAATTATTGCCATAATATTTACCCACATTATGGTTATAAAAATCCAATAGATTAAAATCTAAAAACGGTAATTTCGATATAACTAACTAAGAACTAACCATCTAACTAAGAACTAACCATCTAACTAACCCATCTAAACACAAAAAAATGATTCAATTTGACTTGCCAAAGCAAAAATCATCCATCATCAAGGTCCTCGGCGTAGGAGGCGGTGGAAGCAATGCTGTCAACTTTATGTTTAATCAAGATATTGAAGGCGTTGATTTCATTATCTGTAACACCGATTCTAAAGCGATTGAGCAAAGTACAGTGCCCAATAAAATTCAATTAGGGCCACATTTGACACAAGGTTTAGGGGCGGGCGCCGATCCTTCAGTAGGAAAGTTAGCAACAGAGGAATCTTTAGACGAGATAAGAAAAATATTAGAAGTCAATACCCGTATGGCATTTATTACAGTGGGTATGGGCGGCGGCACTGGAACAGGTGGTGCTCCCATTATTGCAAAAATTTGTAAAGATTTAGGCATTTTAACAGTGGGTATCGTAACGACTCCTTTCGGATTTGAAGGACCACGCAGACAAGCACAAGCAGAAGAGGGCATTAAGCAATTAAAACCTTTAGTAGATACTTTACTTGTAATCTCTAACGATAAATTACGTGTACAATACGGTAATTTAAAAATGAAAGAGGCTTTCACCAAGGCCGATAACGTTTTAGCTACTGCAGCAAAATGTATTACCGATGTAATTAATAGTCGTGGACATATTATTGTAGATTTTGCGGATGTATGTACTGTTATGAAAAATGGCGGTGTCGCTATTTTAGGAAAAGCAGAAGTTGAAGGAGAGAACAGAGCACAAAGAGCTATTGAAGAAGCCTTGAATTCACCATTATTAAATGACAATGATATTAGAGGTGCAAAATGGATCTTATTAAATATTAATAGTGCAGAAGGAGATTATGAGTGTTCAATGGATGAATTAGAAACCATTAATAATTACTTACGCGAGCGTACTGGAGAAAATTCTGATGTAATTATGGGTATGGGCTATGATGCAACACTTGGTCAAAAATTAGGTATAACCCTTATTGCAACTGGTTTTGAGCACAAGGATCCATTCCAAAAGCAAACACCAAAAAAAGCTGAGGCTCCTGTTGAAGAAAAAATTGTAATGACATTGCTTTCTGAAGAAACAGCTAATGAAACAAATAATTTAATGACTGCCCCTACCGAAGCGGTAGCCGAAACTCCAACAGAAGAGCCAAAAACAGAAGAGCCTACAATAGCTGATGGTAATTTTACTTTAGGAGAGGAAATTGTGGAGGCTGTTGAAGAAGTAGCTGAAATGATGGAAGTGGAAGAAGTAATGAGTATACATGAAGTAGATGAAATTTCAGAAAAAGAATATGAAGCTGAAATAGATGCTCAGATAAGCATTGCTGCAAATGAAGTAATGGAAGAAATGGTAAGTCAACCTATTGTTTTTGAAATCAATGATGTTTATGAGGGAGAAGATTTAGAAGAAGAGGAGGAAGTAGTGAATGAAGTGGAAGAAGAAGTGATAGTGGCAAGTTTTCAAGAAGAAGACTTGGAAGAAGAAATAGTGTTGAATGAAATTGAAGAAGAACAAGTAGAAGAACAAGTAGAAGAGGAAGTTATCGTAAGTGAATTAGTAACACCTATGGCTGAAACGAATCATTTGGTAAATCATTTTATTTTAACAAAGCCTACTAATATTTATGCAGAGCATACTGAAGAAGAGCCATCAATAGAAGAGATGGAGGAAATACCTGTCGTAGAAGAGATGGAGGAGATGGAAGAGTTTGATGAAATGGAAGAAGAAGAAATGGTGGAGTTGGAAGAAATGGAAGAAATGGTCATGCAAGATGATTTGGCTGTTACCATGCAAGAAATTGTAGAAGAAGAAATTATACAAGAGGATTTAGTAGAGGAAGAATTAGTTGAAGAGGAATTAGTAGAGGAAGAAATAGTAGAGGAAGAAATAGTAGAAGTAGCTGAAATAACCATGCAAGCAGCTCCAGTACAAGAGCCTGTTGTATACGAAAGCTCATTTAGAATGGAAGAAGAGCCTACAATGCAACTCGTGATGAGAGAAGAGTCTTCTTTTAACGCTAATCAAAATAATGCTAAGAGACATCCTTCTTCATTGGATATGCCAATGGACGACGCAGAAGAGCAAAGAAGAAAAGTAGCTGAGCGTATTCAGAAATTAAGAAACTTATCTTTCAATATCAACAGTGCCTCTGATCCTAATAATGAATTTGATGCAGTGCCTGCTTATGTAAGAAGAAATTTAGATTTGTTTGGTAATACCATGGCTTCTGTAGAAAACTATTATAGTAAGTATACAGTAGAAAAAGATGAAAATAACCAAACACAAATCTCTACCATTAATACTTTTTTAGACGGTAAAAAACCAGATTAAACTTGTTTTTTGTGTACAGTTGATTTTAGTTGTAATCCCGTTCCGATTTATTGGAGCGGGATTTTTTGTTGTTAATTTTGATGTACTTTTACTCCATGCAAACAGTATTAATTACAGGCGGAACGGGCATGATTGGCCAGGCATTGGCAAAGCAATTACTAGCTACTGGCTATGAGGTTATTATATTATCTAGAAACCCTAAAAGATCTAGTAGGGAGCATTTATCTTATGCAAAATGGAATATAGAGAAGGCTGAAATTGACTTGGAAGCTTTAGCCAAAGCAAATATAATTGTGCATTTAGCAGGAGAAGGTGTGGCCGATAAAAGATGGACTGTGAAAAGAAAGCAAGCCATTGTAGATAGTAGGGTGCAGTCGGGTAATTTATTAGTAAAGGCATTAAATGAAAATAAAAACCAAGTACAAACATTTATAGCAGCTTCTGCCATTGGTTGGTATGGTCCAGATACAGCTGCAAGTTTGGAAAATGGTTTTGTCGAAACCGATACCCCTGATAATTCTTATTTAGGCAATACTTGTCAGTTATGGGAGCAAAGTACAGCAGCCATAGGCGATATGGGTATTCGACTAGTAAGATTAAGAATAGGTATTGTATTTAATAAAAAAGGAGGCGCACTTGCTGAATTTTTAAAGCCTGCCAAATTTGCCTTAGCTACCATACTTGGTAACGGTAAACAAATAGTCAGTTGGATTCATCAACAAGACTTATGTAAAATGATTCAATATGCTATTGAAACCCCTGCTTTACATGGAGTATATAATGCAGTAGCGCCGAATCCGGTGACGAATAAAAAATTAGTATTAACCATTGCTAAAAATACTTATCCTATTTATTTTCCTTCTTTTGTGCCTGGCTTTTTACTTAAAATAATACTAGGAGAGATGAGTATAGAGGTATTGAAAAGCACGAATGTAAGTGCGCAAAAAATACAGGATGCGGGTTTTGTATTTGATTACCCCAATGTGGAAGAAGCCATTATTGACTTAATAAAGTAAGCAGCTACTCATTAAATAATTAGCAACTTCTAGTTTCTGATAGGTCTTCCAGAAGTAATCACCGATTGTATTCTTTCCAATGTTTTTTTCTGCCCACATAAACTTAAGAAGGCTTCTCTTTCTAAATCGAGTAAGTACTGCTCATTCACTAAAGTAGGCTCACTTAAATCACCACCACACATTACATAGGCTAATTTTTTAGCTACTAAAACATCGTGGTCGCTTGCATAGCCTGCTTTTGACATTCCATTGATACCTGCGTAAAGTGCCCCCAGGCCTGCTTTTCCAAGTACTTTAATGTCTTTTCTTTGTTGTGGCTGTGTATAGCCTGCTTTAAATAATTGTAATGCTTGGTCTTTCGCTTGTGCTATGCGGCGTGATTGATTTAGTACAATAAAGTCTTGCCCCTTTCTTAAAATGCCCATATCCATGGCTTCACTTGCAGAAGTAGCTACTTTGGCAGTAGCAATATTCATAAATCTTTTATTAAGTGTAATAGTTTCTGGTTCGTCTACATGCATTTCATCTGAAGCGCGTAAAACAAATTCTTTAGTACCACCACCACCCGGAATAACACCAATACCTAATTCCACCAATCCTACATAGGTTTCTGCTGCAGCACAAATACTATCGGCATGTAAATTCATTTCACAGCCACCACCTAGGCAAAGTCCGTGTGGAGCAATGACAACAGGAATAGAGGAGTAGCGCACACGCATCATTGTATTTTGAAAAGTACGAATAGCCATGTCTAATTCTTCATAGTCTTGTTCAATGGCTAACATAAATATCATTCCCACATTCGCACCTGCACTAAATAAATTACTGTCATTGGCAATAACTAGTCCATTGTACTTTTCTTCAGCAATTGCAATAGATTTATTTAATCCTTCTAATACTTCTCCTCCAATGCTATTCATTTTGGTGTTCCAACTAAAACCTGCTACACCATCTCCTATATCTACTAAATGGCAAGCACTATTTTTCCAAATGGTTTTTTCTTGAAAGTCTGAAAGTATAATAAATGAATCGGCGCCTGGTATTAATTTATACCCTTCTGTTGCTACATCATAATAATAACGCTTGCCGTCTTGTACTTTATAAAAGCTTAATCCTTTTTGAGACATCTTCTCCACCCAAGCTGCCACTGCGTATCCGCCTACTTTCATATCGGTGATAACGGTTGCAATATCAAGTGCATCCCAGGTTTCAAAAGCGCCAATCTCCCAACCGAAACCTGCTTTTAGGGCATCGTCCAAGCGGTACAATTCATCACTAATTTCTGGAATTCTATGACTCACATAAGAGAATAATGCAAAATGAAACTGTCTTACAAATTCTCCGCATTTATCTTTGGCTTGGTATAAAGATTTTATTCTTGCAGGTAAACTTTCAATGGCTTTAGCAGCTCCAATAGATGCCATTTTAGTTTTTACGCGTGGCTCGTATTCAAAAGTTTTTAAATTCAGGGTTAATATTTCTTTTGAAGTAGCTGTTTTTATTTTCTTGAAAAATCCTTGACCTGTTTTATCCCCTAACCAGTTTTGCGCCACCATTTTTTCTAACCAAGGGGGCAGCGTAAAAATATTTTTAGCTTCATCATTAGGGCAATTAGCCGCCACTCCTGCAGCTACTTTTACTAAAGTATCAATTCCTACTACATCGGCTGTTCTAAAAGTGGCCGACTTCGGACGGCCCATTAAAGGCCCTGTGATAGCTTCTATTTCATCAATACTTAATTCCAATTTTTCCATAATATGTAAAACACTCATCATGCTGAAAACCCCAACCCTGTTGGCGATAAAGGCAGGTGTGTCTTTACATAACACCGTAGTTTTACCTAAAAAAACATCTCCATAATGCATATGAAAATCAATAATGGCAGGATCGGTTTTAGCGGTAGGAATAATTTCAAGTAATCTTAAATAACGTGGAGGATTAAAAAAGTGTGTTCCACAAAAATGCTTTTGAAAATCTTCGCTGCGTCCTTCTGCCATCAAATGAATAGGAATACCAGAAGTATTGGAACTTACTAAGGTGCCTGGCTTTCTAAATTGCTCTACTTGGTCGTAAATGATTTTTTTAATATCCAAACGCTCTACTACCACTTCAATAACCCAATCAACGTTTGCAATTTTAGCCATATCGTCTGTGAAATTTCCTGTGCTAATATTGGAGGCAAATTTTTGTAAGTATAATGGGGAGGGGTTAGATTTAATAGCTGCTTGTAAAGAACTATCTACCAATTTATTTCTTTCTTTAGCATTCTTGCTTTCTTCAGTACCCGGATTCAAGATATCTAATAATAATACTTCTACACCCACGCCAGCAAAATGACAAGCAATGCGAGATCCCATTACTCCACTTCCTAAAACGGCTACTTTTTTGATTGAACGTTGCATATATAAAGTATTTTTGTAAAATTAGTTAGTTATGCAACTATTTTCAAAAAAACTTTCCATTTTCGGGTATTTTTTTTGCCACTGGTTGCGTCATTTGACCTTTTAACAAATGCGCCTTGTAGGTAGGGGGCTTTGAACTACATTTGTAATATGCAAGTTGATAGTAAATTAGTTAGCCATTTGGCCCATTTATCGAGGTTGAATATAGCGCCTGAAAAAATGGATAAACTAGTGAACGATATGCACGATTTAGTATCGTTTGTAGAAAAGTTAAATGAATTAGACACCACAGGTATTGCGCCTTTAATGCATATGGGTGATGCTAAAAATGTATTGCGTGCCGATATCGTGGAAGGTTCTATATCAAGAGCTGAAGCCTTGCAAAACGCCCCGGATGCAGACGGAACATTTTTTAAAGTACCTAAAGTAATACGTAAATAAAAATAGTATGTCATCAGTTATTGAATTAAGAGAGCTTGAAAAAAGTTATTTCATGGCGGGTCAGGCCATTCCGGTATTAAAGGGTATCAATCTTGATATTCTTAAAAATGAATACGTGGCTTTAATGGGCCCGTCGGGAAGTGGTAAGAGTACGCTTATGAATATTTTAGGTTGTTTAGATTCTCCAACAAATGGTATGTATAATTTGAATGGGCATGATGTAAGTAAAATGACCGATGATGAACTAGCAGGTATTAGAAATGTGGAAATTGGTTTTGTATTCCAACAATTTAATTTATTACCTCGTTTATCAGCAGCTGAAAACGTAGCACTTCCTTTAGTATACGCAGGCATTTCCAAAAAAGATAGATTAGAAAGAGCCTTGGTGGCACTTGAAAAAGTGGGCCTGGCAGATAGAAGTCATCATAAATCCAATGAATTAAGTGGAGGACAAATTCAACGTGTGGCCATTGCGCGCGCCTTGGTGAATAACCCTTCCATTTTATTAGCGGATGAACCCACTGGAAACTTAGACTCTAAAACTTCAGTAGAAGTAATGGAGCTTTTTGGAAAAATACATTCTTCAGGTAATACGGTCATTTTAGTAACCCACGAGGAGGATATCGCTCATTATGCACACAGAGTGGTTCGTTTAAGAGACGGTCATGTGGAAACCGATACCCTGAATAAGAATGTTTCTCATTTCTAGTATTCTTATTTGAACTTTATTTTATTAGTTTTGTTAGTATCAAAACCCCAGAAGTCTTTTACAGATTTTTAAAGCAGGGTTTATAGAAGTATTATGAAAATTTATACAAAAGCAGGTGATTTAGGTAGTACCTCATTAATAGGGGGCACCCGTGTTCCTAAAAGTCATATTCGTATTGAATCATATGGTACAGTAGATGAGCTTAATTCTTTCATTGGCTTATTAAGTGATTTATTGTCTGATGCAGAAATTAAAACAGTTTTAAAAGAAGTGCAGGACAGATTATTCACAGTAGGCTCTTCTTTAGCCTGTGATCCGGATAAAGAGCCCGCATTAAAAATTCCCGATTTAAAAGAAGAAGATATTGCTTATTTAGAGTCTTTGATGGATAAAATGAACGAGGTCTTAGAACCTATGAAGTCTTTTATTTTACCAGGTGGACATCAAGCTATTTCAACCGCACATATTGCGCGTTGTGTTTGTCGTAGAGCAGAACGTTGGTGCGTTAATTTACAAGAAGAAGATTTATTTGTAGAACCGATGGTTATAAAATATTTGAACAGACTAAGTGATTACTTATTTGTCTTATCAAGATATATTGGTCATTTAAATGGAGTACCCGATTCTCCTTGGAAGCCAAGGGTGTAATGAAAATTGTATAAAGAAAATTGTATAAAGGGTATAAATAGCGTTAAGATATAAATAAGCGTAAAGCTTATAAAAACTTTCCGTCTTTCATTGTTAAACTACGGTTGCTCATACTAGCCAATGATTCATTGTGTGTAACAATTAAAAAACTTTGATTCATTTCGTTTCTTAAACGAATAAATAATTGATGCAAGGCATTCGCGTTTTCGCTATCTAAATTCCCCGTAGGTTCATCTGCAAAAATAAGTGCAGGGCTATTTAATAAAGCACGAGCCACCGCTACTCTTTGTTGTTCTCCACCCGATAAACTATGTGGTTTTTTATCCATCTTATCCGATAGGCCCATAAAGTCTAAAAGTGCTGAGGCCTTCTGATGAATTTGTTTGGAAGGCATTTTGGCAATCCATCCTGGAATAGAAACATTTTCAATAGCCGTGAATTCAGGTAGTAAATGGTGGAATTGAAAAACAAAGCCTATTTTTTGATTTCGGTAATGGGCTAGTGCCGTTTCAGATAATTGGGTGATATCTTGATCCTCAAAAAATACCTGTCCTTTATCTGCTTTTTCTAAACTGCTTACAATGTACAAAAGGGTCGATTTGCCGGCACCTGAAGGTCCAACAATACTTACCAATTCCCCTCGCTTAACTTCCAAGGAAACGCCTTTGAGCACAGATACGGGCCCGTATTGCTTCCATATGTCCTTGGCTACTAGTAGATTTGGCGCTTGCTCCATGCTACAAACCTAGCAATTCCCAGTCAATTTTGACAAAATTTAAAGATTTGTTTACATCCTGTAGAAAAAACAGATTTGGTTATATCGTTTATACGGCTACTTTTGCAAAAAATAAAGCTATGTTTTGGACTTTAGAATTAGCCAGCTTTTTAGAAGAAGCTCCATGGCCAGCTACCAAAGATGAATTGATTGATTACTCCATTAGAAGCGGTGCTCCTATTGAAGTAGTAGAGAACTTGCAAGAGTTAGAAGACGAGGGTGAAGTGTATGAAAGTATTGAAGACATTTGGCCAGACTACCCAAGCCACGAAGATTTTATGTTCAACGAAGACGAGTACTAATTTTTCATGGACTGCTTGAAAAGCTAAGTCCAAAAAAATTAGTCTCTAATGATGAGGAATAATAAAAAAAAGGGTCCCGATAAATCGGCGACCCTTTTTTTATTTTCATAGTTAGATGGGTTAGTAAGTCTTTTCTAAAACGTCAATTTAAAATATAGCAACATTAAACTTAATGTAAGTACAATAGTATTGGCCACAAGTACTGGTTTGCTTTTAATTAAATAGGCATAGGCTAGCCAAACAATACAACTAAAGTTCACAATAAGTATCATCAGTAGGCTAAGGCTTTCAACATTTTTTGTTTGCCAAGTTAAATAAACCTGTGGTATAAAAGTAATACAGCTAAGCAGAGAGCCAAAGTAGCCTATGGCTTCTACTAATTTTGGGTTAATTTCTTTCTTATTCATTTTCTTTTTGCTTCAGTATGGGTAGGTGTCAATTTATCCTTCTGTTTTTATCCTTCTGTGATGCCTGCCTTTTGCATAATTAAATCACTTACACCAGTAGTAGAATAACCTCCATCATGGAATAAGTTTTGCATAGTCACCATTTTAGTTAAATCGGAAAATAAAGTCACGCAATAATTAGCGCAATCTTCTGCAGTAGCATTACCCAAAGGCGCAATGGCATTGGCATAATCAAAAAAGTCACCAAAACCTTTAATGCCTGTTCCTGCAGTTGTTTTAGTAGGAGACTGAGAAACCGTATTCACGCGTACTTTATTTCTTAATCCATAATGGTAACCGAAACTGCGCGCAATAGATTCAAGTAAGGCTTTAATATCGGCCATATCGGTATAGAAAGGGAAGGTTCTTTGAGCAGCTGCATAAGTAAGGGCTACCACACTAGCATGGTCGTTCAAGGCGTCCATCTTATAAGCAACACTTAACATTTTATGTAAAGACATGGCAGAAACATCAACGCCCTTTGCATAATAATCATAGTTCAATTCAGGGTAGGCAATTTTTTTACGAATATTCACACTCATTCCAATTGAATGTAAAACGAAGTCAATTTTACCACCTAAAATTTCCTGAGACTGCGTAAATAAATTGGTTAACTCTTCAACGCTAGTAGCGTCGGCGGGTATAATTTTAGAATTTGTTTTTTCTGCAAGGGTATTAATCTCACCCATACGCATAGCGATAGGAGCATTGGTTAATACGAAGGTAGCGCCTTCTTCATGCGCTTTTTCAGCTACTTTCCAAGCAATAGAATTGCTATCTAATGCACCTGTAATAATGCCTCTTTTTCCTTTTAGTAAATTGTACGCCATTGGTTATGGTTTAGTTTATTGCTGTAAAAATAATTATAATATCTTATATAAAGACAATATTAAAATAGTAATACACTAGGAAGCAAGTAGTTCCTTGGCATTGTCTAAGGCCGACTTGCTTGGTGGGTCGCCGCCAATCATGGTAGCAATATGTAAGACACGCTCTTTGGTGTCCAAGGTTTTCAAATAAGTATGCGTAGTGCTTCCCTTTTGTTCTTTATAAACATATAAGTGTGCATTGCCCTTGGCCGCAATTTGAGGTTGATGCGTAATACATAAAACCTGCCTTGCCTGTCCTAAGTTTTGTAAAAGTAATCCTACTTGTTTAGCAGGCTCTCCAGAAATACCTGTATCTATTTCGTCAAAAATCATAGTAGGTAGGTCCACCGATTTTGCTACCAATGATTTTATACAAAGCATTAACCTGCTTAATTCTCCACCACTTGCTACTTTTTTAATAGGCTCGAACTTTTGGGTATTATTAGCATCAAATAAAATATCTACTTTGTCTTTGCCAAATAAATGGTAAGCTACTTCGTCAATAGTTACTTTTATTTTAGCATTGGGCATACCCACTTGATGCAATAATTTATTGACATTATTCGTAAGTGGGGTAATTTGTTTTTCTCTCTTCGCAGTTAACTGAGCCGCTGCTGTAATCACTTCTTTCTCTAATTTTTTAACCAGGCTAGTTAGTTCATTAATTTGATCATTCAAGTTCAGCACTTCAGATAAATCTTTTTCTAATTGAGCGGCAATACTTAATAGCTCTGCCGTAGTTTGCACCTTATGTTTTTTTAATAAGTTATAACCAAGTGAAAGGCGCTCTTGAATGGAAGTAATTTTTTTGTCGTCAAAGTCTATTTTGTCCTGCCAAGTATTTAAATCGCTAGCGATATCGGCAATTTCAATTTGAGCTGCTTTTAATCTACTTACAATGCTTGCAAAATCGGGTTGCCATTTTACAATACTTTCTAAATTATGACCCATTTGTTTTAGTTGCTGCACAATGGGGTTATCCGAATGGTCAAGTATTTGTATGGAAGCAGCTAACTGCGATTTTATACCCACTGCATTTTCTAAAAACTTTAATTCTTGGTCTAAGTTTTCTAACTCATTTTCTTGCAATTGTAGACCGGCTAATTCCTCGTGTAAATGTTGCTTATAGCTTTCGGTTTTTTCAAAATCTTCTTTCTGCGTAATCAGGCTTTGTAATTTTTTCTCGTTTTCTTTCCAATTGGTAAAAGAACCTTGGTAAGCTGCTAATTCTTTTTGGGTAGAAGCCAGTGCGTCAATAACGGTTCGTTGAAAATCGGTATCGCCGAGGGCCATGGTATCAAACTGTTGGTGCAGGTCTACTAGTTTGCTGGTTAAGTCTTTTAAAATAGTAAGTGTAACAGGTGTGTCGTTTATAAATGCCCTCGATTTTCCTTGTGCGTTAATTTCTCTTCTAATAATAAGTTCGTCGTTTAATTCAATTTCATTTTCTTCAAAAAACGAACTATACATTTTAGTATCGGTTAATTTAAAAATTCCTTCAATAAAACATTTTTTACTAGCCTCTCTGCAAACTGTACTATCGGCACGGTCGCCCAAGATTAAACCTAGAGCACCCATAATAATACTTTTACCCGCACCCGTCTCCCCTGTGATTACCGAGAGTTGGTTGGATAGATCAATACTTAGATGATCTATTAAGATATAATTTTGTATTTCTAATTTGGTTAACATCGCAAGCTGCAATATACATTACCCGAAAATGATGCACAAATTTTGTTGCTAAAATAGCTACTGTTTTAGACAGCGCTGAATGCCAGACTTTGCTTTCTGGTCTAAGGAATTTTTAAAAGCGTGGTTTTTCATAGCAATACAGGTATTAAAATACTCGATAGCTTTAGAAAATAAGCCCTTCTGCTCATAAATTAAGCCTATTTGTAAGGCGGCGCGGGCAGCAAAATATTCTGGCAGGTTTTCACCTTTTTCAATGGCCGATTTATAAAAGCGTATCGCATTCTCATCGTCCTTCATTAAATCGTAGATGCGTGCAAGGCGGTAGGCGAATTCTGTTTTATCGGCATCGGTGGTAAAATCGTTGGAGGTTTTTCCTGCAAGTATGGATATGGCTTGTGATTGATAACCGCCGTCACTAAGTAACCTTGCTTTTAATAAAATAGGATGGGGCCAGTTGCCTTTTTTAGCATTTTGAAAAGCGAGTTTATCGGCATCGGTAATTTGATTGCCTAGAGATAAAACACCATTTCTATAAGCTGCTGCTTTTTTAGTATCGCCTTGTATATAAGCAATCCAGCTTAATCTTTCATAGGCATCTTTTATGTAGAAATTACCTTTGAAACTAGTCACAAATTCTGCAAATGATTTTTGGGCTTTTTCTAATTTTAATTCATTGATATAAGCATAACCTATTTCATATTGCCAGAAAGGAAGTGGTAAATAAGCGTCTGACATTTCCATTTGTTGCACAATATTTAAGGCTTTGCCAGACTGCTGATGGTTTAAATATAAATTGACCGCCATATAACAGTGGTACTGATTTTTTTTGAAGTCATAAGGGGTCGATTCTAAAAAAGCAAAAGCTTTTTCCTGATTGCCCTCAAAGTTCATCAGCATGTAAGGATATATAAATAGAGCTTCATTTTTTGTTCTGGCGTTGTATTCGTCTTTACTATTAATATATTTAAGCACTAAGGCGTTACCATCGGTAATTTTACCACTCATGCCTAAAAAATTAGCCATCCATTGATAGGCTTTAGGCACAGTGCCAATGATGGTAGTCATTAAGCCATAGTATACATCACCTTGGGTGAATTTGGGAAAGGCTTTTTTATTGTCTTTAAATGTCAAATAGGCTTTTCTAAATTCTAAAGCGGCATCTAAGTTTTTATCAAATCGAATAGCCACCAATGATTTATGTAAATGCGTTACACCTATGCAGTATAAATAATAAGGAGATTGTTTAGGGCCTGATTCGAAAAGCTGCATGCGCTTTTCAAATTGAGGAAATAATTTTTCGTACTCGCTTTTATTTTCATTAAAAAATAATTGATAAAAATCGGCGTAGCTTTCTAGTAATGGGTTGATTAAGTTTTGAGGACTAGTTTTTTTCTCCAGCTCTAACCATTTTCTTGCTTCTGGTATTCTTAAAGAAGTAATGGCATCGTAAATTTGTTGAGATTTGTCGTTCCAATTATATTGTAATTGAGCAGATAGGTTTTGGCCCAGACCCAAAACTAAAATTGTAACTAATAACCACTTTCTCATAGGGTAAAAATAAAGAAAGGGTAGCTGTTAGGCCACCCTTTCGAGTATATTTTTTGAAACTATTTTAGTTCTATTTCTTTTTAGACTCTTTGGTAACGTCTTCTTCTACTAAAATACGACCGCAGTTCTCACAAACGATAATTTTTTTATGCAAGCGAATCTCACTTTGACGTTGAGGAGGGATTGAGTTAAAGCAACCGCCACAAGCATCTCTTTCTACTGTTACAACAGCCAAGCCATTATGGTAGCTATCTCTGATACGGTCGTAGCTGTAAAGTAAACGCTCGTCAATATGTCCACGGGCATCTTCGCTATTCTTTCTTAATTCTTTCTCTTCAATTTCTGTATCTGCAATAATTTTCTCTAATTCACTTTTCTTATGTGTTAAAACACCGTCTTTAACAGCAATGGTTTTCTTAGCAGCGTCTAATACCTTAATTTTCTCTCCTAATTCTTCGTTCGCATCACGAATATGCTTTTCGCCTAATTTAATCTCAAGGCCTTGCATTTCTAATTCTTTATTGATTGCTTCAAACTCACGATTGTTTTTTACGTTCTCGCTTTGTTTTTCATATTTAGCAATTAATTCCTCACTTGTTTTTATCATTGCTTTTTTCTCATCGATAAATTCTGTGATACCATTAATTTCTTCTTCAATTCTAGTTTGTCTGTTTTGCAAACCTTGAACTTCATCTTCTAAATCTTTTACTTCCATAGGTAATTCACCACGAAGAATTTCAATTTCATCGATGCTACTATCTACTCTTTGAAGTTTGTAAAGATTAACTAATTTTTCTTCCACTGAAAAGTCTTTGACTGATGCCATATTTTCAAATTTTTTGGATGCTCTTAAATAAGTGAACCTCAATCTTTAAGGTAGTGCACAGGTTCTGTGTTTACCAAGGATTCGAGGACGGCAAAGGTAGGGAATTTAAGCTTTAAATTTGCAACAATTAGGGAAGCTACCCATTGTTCGCTCTGGCCATGGCCTATATCTACCAGTAAAATCTGGCCATCTGCCTCAAAAAAGTCATGGTATTTAAGGTCGCTGGTAATAAAACAGTCTATATTTTGGGCCTTGGCATCATTTATCAAGAAACTGCCCGAGCCTCCGCATAAAGCAATGGTTTTCAATGGCTTTTTAGTGAAATGGGTATATTTTAATACCTGTAAATTTAACTTTTCTTTGATCCATTGCAGAAATTCGGCCTCGTCGGTTTCAAGGGGTAGCTCACCTACCAGTCCCGAGCCAATTGCTCCTCCATTTTGGTCCTTAAAACCTGGTTTAGGTGTTAAAATTCTCCTATTTTCTAGGTGAAGCCTGTCGGCTAGGGTTTTATTTACCCCTTCTAACATATTATCTAAATTGGTATGAATGGCGTAAAGGGCAATATTATTTTGGATGGCCTTCACCACCACTCTTGATACAAAATGATGACTATTAAATTGTTTCACCCCTTTAAAAACAATGGGATGATGACTTACAATTAAATTCAAACCTTTGGCAATGGCTTCGTCAACCACGGCCTCGGTGCAATCTAAAGAACAGAGAACGCCAGTGCATTCATGGTCGGGATTGCCTACAATGAGTCCAGCATTATCATAAGGTTCTTGCCAAGCTAGGGGTGCCCAATTTTCTAAAGCAGAAATAATATTACTAATTTGCATATCTAAAATTAAATATAAAACCCAACTATTTAAGTTTTAAATTGTTAAAGAAATTATGAAAAAGGCAGTCTCCGTTTTTTGGTTTAGAAGAGATTTAAGATGGCAGGATAATGTAGGCTTATACCATGCATTGTATCAAGCCAAATTAGAGGGGCACCAGGTGCTACCTATATTTGTTTTTGATAAAAATATTTTAGATCAATCTGTAGACAAGGCCGATAGAAGGGTGGACTTTATTCATCAAACCCTTAGCCGTTTACAAACAGAACTGGTTGAAAAAGGAAAATCGCTTTGGGTGCAATATGGCAAACCTGTTGAAGTTTTTGAAAAATTATTTACTGAATTTAATATAGCCTCGGTTTACACCAATCATGATTATGGTCCGAAGGCGAATGCAAGAGATAAAGCTATTGAAACGCTGGCTTTAAAAAATGGGGCAAGCTATCATCATTATAAAGACCAAGTTATTTTTGAAAAAGACGAGGTTATTAAAGACGATGGCAAGCCTTATACTATTTATACACCTTATGCCAATAAATGGAGAGCGGTTTGGGCACAGAAATTGCCTAAAAAACATCCTTCCGAAAAATTATTGGATTATTTTTTAGACACGAAGGCTTATAAACTTCCTACCTTAAAAGAAATTGGTTTTGAAAAAACAGACTTGGTCATTCCTCCAATGAGTTATGATACAAAGCTGGTGAAAAATTATACCGATAATAGAAATTTCCCTGCCTTAAACGCAACCACCCGTTTAAGTGTGCACTTACGATTTGGCACTATATCGGCCAGAACCTTGGCCTTAGAAACACAAAGTTTAAATTCCACTTTTTTCAATGAATTAATTTGGCGCGATTTTTATCATATGATTTTATGGCATTTTCCACATATAGCTGAAGGGAAATCTTTTAAACCTAAATATGATTTAATTAAATGGCGCAATAATGAAAAAGAATTTGAAGCTTGGTGCCAAGGCAAAACGGGTTACCCAATAGTGGACGCGGGTATGCGTGAATTAAACACCACCGGTTTTATGCACAATAGAGTGCGTATGATTGTGGCTAGTTTTTTAACCAAGCATTTATTAATTGATTGGCGTTGGGGCGAAGCTTATTTCGCAGATAAATTATTAGACTTTGATTTAGCTGCTAATAATGGAGGCTGGCAATGGGCAAGTGGAAGTGGTTGCGATGCAGCACCTTATTTTAGAGTGTTCAACCCGCGTTTGCAAACTGAAAAGTTTGATAAAGAATTAAAATACATTAGGCATTGGGTACCTGAATTTGATACGTTACAATATCCTCAACCTATTGTGGTGCATGAAGAAGCGCGTGAACGCGTGCTAGCAGCTTATGCGAAAGCGTTGAAGGATTAATAATTAATAAAGTAATTATTAAAGCTGAACAGATAGTTTTAATTGTCCTCCAAGCCCGTCTTGAATGATACGCATTAAAGTAGATAGCCTAATATCAGAGGCATCGTTTTCTATTCTAGAAATATAAGATTTATTGGTACCTGATTTTTTTGCTAATTCTTCTTGGGTCATACCAAGCTTTAATCTTGCTTCTTCTAACAAAACGCCTAATTTAAAAGCTTCAAAACCTTGCTCCCATTGTTCTCTTTTTTTGTTACCTCTTTTCCCATACTTATAGTCAATTAACTCTGTTAGGGTCTTGATGTTTTTATTTTTTGTCGTTTTCATTTTTATATTCCTCCATTATTTTTAAGGCCTTGGTGATTTCGGATTTTGGTGTCTTGTTAGTTTTCTTCTGAAAAGCATTTCCAAGTATTATTATATTTCCTTCGTAAAAAAAGCAAAATATCCTATAAATGTTACTATACAGTTCTATCCTTATTTCATATAAACCCTTTGTTCCTTCAATATGTTTTAAATATTTAACAGGTACAACAGGTATTGTCGAGATGAGTGTAAGGGTCCATTCTATTTTTGTTTGCACCTCTTCAACTTGATCATCATAGAAATCTAGAAAGTATCTTTTAAAAGTTATTACAATTCTTTGCATCTATGAAGTTACCTAAATAGACAACAATTCAAAATTAAACTATATAAAATTTGTAAAAAAATTATTTTCTAAGTAATTGATTAGAAGTATTTTAGAACCATTTCTAAGAATATTAGATTATAGTTTATTAGAATAAGTTTTTTCTAATTGTTCTATTGCTTTTCTTCCAGTATCTCCCATATCCATGGTAAAATCGTTCACATATAAATTTATGTGCTGACGCATCACCTCTTCAGACATTTCTTGTGAATGCATTTTAATGTACTCTGGTAAAATATCATAACTATTTTTAAAAGCATACTGCACGCTCTGCATAATAAGTGCATCTATGTTTGCAATATCATTAGGATTGATATCATTTCTGGCAATAATGCCACCCAGTGGAATTGGAGCATTGTAAGTTTCTTCAAAATAAGTGCCTAGGTCCATCCATTTGCTTAAGCCTTTAGAAGCATAGGTGAAACGGTTTTCATGAATAATCACACCAGCATCTACAGCACCAGTAAGTACCGCTTCTTCAATCTCATTAAATACTAAAAATTCTTTATTAGTAACAGTAGGGAAGGCCAAGCTAAATAATAAATGAGCCGTAGTATTAATGCCAGGAATAGCCACGCGCATAGTTGTTGCGTTAGGTTTGCCTTCCGCTTTAGTTTTATCTTCTTTATAAATTAATAAAGGGCCCACACCTTTGCCCAGTGCACCTCCGCTATTTAATAAACAATACTTATTTTTTACCAAGGGCCAAACACCATAACTAATTTTTGAAAAAGGAAGCTTGCCTGCAATGGCCCATTCATTTAATGTTTGTACATCTTCTAAATGCGCTTTAAATGTATAGCCCTTGGTATCTATTTTATGATTTATTAAAGCATCAAAAATAAAAGTATCGTTAGGGCAGGGTGAAAAACCAATTTCAAACTCAGGCATGGTTAGGCATTTTATATAGTGCGTCTAAGTATTGCAACAAAGTTTCATTTAAATTATAAATGGCTTCTTTCATTTTCCATTTGGCTTTATTTCTTTCACCCACATAATTAGATACCGCTCGAATTTGAATAAAAGGAATATTTAAATCACGGCCCATATAATGCAGGGCTGCGCCCTCCATGGATTCTAGGCTTGCTTTGTAACGGCCACTGTATAAATCCATTTTATTTTTATCGGTACTAATGGTATTTATAGTCACTGCTTTTTTAGTAGGCAGGTTCAATACATTGTACTGCTTTAACCAAGGGTTGGGTAAAGATTTTTTTTCATAAGGTGCATCATTGGGCTTATCTAATTTCAAATCAAATAAATCTTTCCAAACTTTATTTTCCATCACGCCAATATCTCCGGCAAAATCATCTTTCACGGCAAATACTTTTCCCAATGGAATTTTTTTATCAAAGCTGCCGCAAACACCTACTTGAATAATAAGGGTAGGTGTTTCTTGCACAAACATTTTCATAAGTGAAACGCTGCTGGCAAGTAAGCCAATACCCGATTCGTGAAAGCCCACTGAAAAACGCTTGTTATTAGTAGCAAAAGAGGGGTTAATTTTTTGAAAGCTGGGCATCCATTCCCCGTTGGTAGCCGCAGTAATAATTACACGCATGGTACAAAGGTCGGTAAAGGCCTCTTAAAAATGGTTAAGTTGGCCATCAAATTTATATCTTTGTATAAATAATGCAGACATGGTGTATTTGACAAGGGCCGAACATTTTAACGCAGCACATAAGCTAGCGAATCCGAATTGGAGCAAGGAAAAAAACGAGGAAGTTTTTGGGGCATGTGCGAACGAAAATTGGCATGGACACAACTATGAAATATTGGTGACAGTAAAAGGGGAACCCAATGCTGAAACAGGATTTTTATTTGATGTAAAAAAGTTAAGCCAGCTAGTGAATAAATACGTCATTGATGAATTAGATCATAAGAACTTAAATATAGATGTACCCTTTATGCAAGGGCAAATGTGCAGTACTGAAAATTTGGTTATTGCCATTTGGAAACAACTTGAACCCCATATTCCAACTGATGTAAAAATTCACTGTATTAAGTTATATGAGACTCCTCGTATATATGTAGAATATTTTGGGGACTAAAACCCCCTCGTTTTGTCTCAAAAACTTTTCAAAAAAGAGTTAAATTCTTAAACGTTTTACTCTACTTATCAAAGACTAAACAATTCAAGCCCTTACACGTTATAATTATTGTAACTTTGACCTCTTAATTTGAAACATGGAACATAAAGTAGCAGTTTTTAGAAAAGAGCATTTTAATGCTGCCCACCGTTTGTTTTGTGCCAACTGGTCTGACGAAAAAAACATGCAAGTTTTTGGACCCTGCGCCAACCCAAATTACCACGGACATAATTACGAACTAATTGTACAAGTAAATGGAGTACCAGATCCTATCACAGGGTTTGTAGTTAACACCAAAGAACTAAGTACCATTGTTAAAGAAGAAATTGTAGCCAGGTTTGATCACAAAAATTTAAACTTAGATACCGATGTTTTTAAAAATCTAAATCCTACTGCTGAAAATATTGCAATAGTTATTTATGATTTAATAAGACCACGTATTAATAAAGAACTAGACTTAAAAATTAGGTTGTATGAAACAGAAAGAAACTTTGTCGACTACCC
>JBAXWU010000184.1:0-1755 GCA_037128235.1 Chitinophagia bacterium
GTCTTAGGTTTACGCAAGTATTAAATATAGATTATTTTTATTATATGTATCTTTTGATACAGGGTTATCGTGACAGAAGAAAAATAAAAAACTAACAAAAATAAAAAAATGAAATTATTTTTTGCACTTTTGATAATAAGTTTCGTGTTGTCTTGCCAATCAGGAACTACCAAAAATAATACAAGTACTACTAACTATGAATTAGTAAATAACTGGCCTGAACTAAGTAAAAATTATTTAGGGCAACCAACTGGCATTGGTATTGATAAAGATGATCACATATTCGTTTTTCATAGAGCAGGGCGCAAATGGACTTCCCCATTCCCAGACTCGGCTATTTCAAACAATACAATACTTGAACTTAATAACGAATCTGGTAAAATCATCAATTCTTGGGGTGCTAACTATTTTATCATGCCTCATGGGTTAACAGTAGATAAACAAAATAATATTTGGTTAACAGATGTGGGACTTCATCAAATCTTTAAGTTTAGTCATGATGGAAAATTACTCATGAAATTAGGAGTAGCAAAAGTACCGGGAAATGACTCTTTACACTTTAATCTCCCAACAGATATTGCGGTAGCCGATGATGGTTCGTTTTATGTAAGTGATGGATATGGTAATAGCAGAGTAGTTAAATTTTCTTCTACAGGAAAATACATTAAATCATGGGGAACTTATGGTAATAAACCTGGAGAATTTATAATACCTCATGGAATAGCTCTTGATAAAAACAATACTTTATATGTTGCTGACAGGCAAAACAACAGAGTTCAATTATTTGATACAAATGGCAATTTTTTAAAGGAATTGAAAAATGATATGCAAGTTGAACAAACGCCTTCAATTGCTATTGATAATTTAGGCCGTCTCTTCGCCATTGACTATGATCCAACAAAGAAAAAAGATAGTACAGTAAATGGTTCAACAATTTTTGAAATTGATTCATCTCAACATGCCAAAAATCATTTTGGAGCTACTGGCTCCGCCGAAAGAACTACTTCCTGGTTCCATGATTTAGCAATTGATAGTAAAGGTAATATTTACGTTGGTGATATTATCGGAATGAAGATTTTGAAATTTAAACTTAAAAAATAATTGTTATACTAATATGACCATTACTAAATTAAAATTCATGAAAAAATTAATAATCATATCGCTAATATTGATCTGCAATAATTTATATGCACAAAATAATTCAAGCCCTGAAGAATTTTATGCTTATTTCGCTAAAGTATTCAACGAAGAAAAAATAGATGAAGTTCAAAAATGTTTTCATTTTCCTTATTCAGCCGTTGTCAACGGACAAATTACATATCTAGATAACCCTTCTATTCCAACTGTAGATTATGATGCTTTAAAAAAAACTGGCTGGGCATTTACAAGAGTTAATAAAGTTACAAATGTAGCAGAAGGAAAAAATACGGCAGTATTAGTTATAGACTTTTCCAGAATGAATAAGAACAATCAAGAATTTATAAGATTGAAAAATATATATACTTTAACTAAAGAAAAAGGCTATTGGCAAATTATAAATCTTTCAAATGTCAAATCAATTAACGAAGACAAATAAATACTAACTATTATTTATGAAAAAATTATAATATCACTTTTTCCCTTTTACCTTTAATCAAACTGAAGAATAAACTAATAATACCCCTACCCACTTTTCTTTCCAATTTGGTAAGAAATGACAAAAACCTCACGCAGAAACAGAAAAGGACCCACGATTTAACGTAAGTCCTTGATTTT
>JBAXWU010000185.1:0-1729 GCA_037128235.1 Chitinophagia bacterium
TTTTGAAAAATTAATGAAATATTAAAAAAACTTATACGAACATATGTTTACTCAAGTTCTTACAAAATCCTTAACATAGAATTTTGTAAATTTGCAGAAGGTTCTAAACGAATCTTCTTTAACAGTTTTTCTAAAAAAGTTCTTTATAAACCACATGCGTAAATTTTCCCTCTATATCATTGCTCTATCATCTATTTGTATTTTATTTAATGCATGCCAGCATGATATTATTACTGTGAACAGTAATGTATCTTTAGAACCAGTGGTAGTGGTAAATCCTCCTGCTACCACAGTTCCGGCGGGCGGCATACCTGCAGTTTCAGATACTATTTGTTTTAATACCGATGTTTTACCCTTATATGTAAGTTATTGTGGTTCTGCAGGATGTCATAATGATGCAAGCCACAGAGAAGGCGTAATTACCACCGACTATGGTCACATTATGAATGGCATTAAGGCAAAAAACCCAAATGACAGTAAGTACTATACCATTATTGGTAATGGTATGCCAACAAGGTCAAGTCCACAAATGACGGCTACTCATATTGCACTTATCAAAAAATGGATTGACCAAGGAGCCCTAAATACACAATGCACCAATGTATGTGATACCAATTCTTATACTTATGCCAATGCTATTCAAACTATTATTTCAACGAATTGTGGAGGATGTCATGGTACTAAGCCTGGTTCTGCCAATATTTATTTAGGAGACTATGCAAGTGCCAAAACTTATATAACAGCAAATACCAGTATATTTTTAAATGCGATTAATTATGTTTCAAGTATAGCAGTTTCAAAAAGAATGCCACCTTCAGCTAAGTTGGTAGATTGTAAAATAATCCAAATTCAAAAGTGGATACAAAAAGGCTATCCTCAATAATATGCAAAAGAATATGCAAAAGTATTTTAAAATAGCCCTTATATTAATTGCCATTAGTAGTTTTACTGCTTGTTATTATGACAAGAAGGACCAGGTATATCCTCAGGTGGTAGTGGCTGCTTGCGATACTACCAATGTTAGTTATAGTGTAACGGTAACGAATATTTTAAATGCGAATTGTAATAATTGTCATGGAGCTAGTGCCAATAATTTAGGTGCAGGTATTGTATTAAATACTTATGCATCGGTGAAGCCCTATATTACTAACGGCCGCCTAGTAAATTCTATTTTACAAAATGGTAATGCCTCTCCCATGCCTAAGAATATGGCGAAGATGGATGTGTGTAGTATTAATAAAATAATTATTTGGGCAAATAGAGGGGCTATTAATAATTAATTTAAAATTTAATAAATAAAAATAATTTTATGATTTCAATTCGCAGTATAAAAAAAATAGTAGCTACACAACTTGTTTTAATACTTGTAGTATGCAGCGTTCAAATTGCCAGTGCGCAAACACCAAGCGCTCAAAAAGTATATGCTACTAAAACAGGACAAATATTTTTTAATGCCACCGGAGGGGCCGTGGCTATTGCAGCGGTGAATAACCAGGTCGATTCTAAATTTGTAGATGCCACAGGTCAAATTATATTTGGCGTTTTAGTGAAAGGCTTCAAATTTGAAAACCAATTAATGGAAGATCATTTCAATGAGAACTATATGGAGTCGAGCCAGTTTCCTAAAGCCGATTTCAAGGGTTATATAAAAAATAATAAAGAAATTAATTTTAGTAAGGACGGAACTTATCCAATTACTATCGAAGGTAGTTTAACTATACATGGAACT